>JAOUET010000190.1 GCA_029858605.1 Coriobacteriia bacterium
TTGGGTTCTCAAGAACATACCCGAACTCGCCGAATACCCCGATTGACGGCACTCGCGGTGCCGAAACGCACATCGACACGTCGTGGGAAGCGGGTGAAGACGCCAGGTGTTCTTCTTCCTCCCATACAAGATCGAGCGGCGCTTCCGCTCGTTTCCGTGGGTCACGGTCACGCTGATCGTGCTGAACGTGGCCGTTTACGCAGCTACGGCGTGGAATCTCGAGGCGGTATTCCCGGTCTTCGGCTTCAGGCCGAACGCCGCCGCGGTCTACACATGGTTCACCTACATGTTCATCCACGGCGGGTTGATGCACCTCGTGGGCAACATGTACTTCCTTTGGCTGTTCGGTTCGATGGCCGAAGACGGGCTGGGCAAGGTCCGCTACACGATCCTGTATTTCGCGGGCGGGCTCGCAGCCGCCGTGCTCCATGCACTCATAACCGCAGTGACGACGCCCGAGTTCGGCGCCGTTCCCCTTGTCGGCGCGTCGGGTGCGATTGCAGCCGTCATAGGAGTCGTGGCCGTTCGCATGTACCGGGCTCGAATCAGGGTCGCGTACTTCTTCATAATCTTCTTCGTACCGCGCTGGGGCACCTGGAAGATGTCGGCGGCCGTCGGCGTGGGACTCTATCTCGCCCAGGAGCTGGCCTACGGGGTCATCAGCACGGTCTTCCCGAGCGGGACCGCACACTGGGCTCACGTAGGAGGACTCATCGCCGGGGTCGTTCTCGGTCTCTCCTGGGGCTCGCTCCGGGATGCCGCGACGGAGTACCTGGCCGAGGAGGCCGAGGGCTACGTGGCCGCCGGGCTGGGAGACGTCGCGGCCGCCAAGTACAGCGAACTCGCCGAGAAGGACCCCGACAACCCGGACTGGTTGCTTGAGAAGCTGCGTTCCAGCCTCATTGCGGATATCCCCAACCAGGGGCAGATCTGCCAGGACTTCGCCAAGCTAGCCATCCTGCTGCAGAAGGCCGGACGGTCGCAGCAAATCGTGGAAACGTACAGGATCGTCGCGCAGGGTAGCCAGCTAGAACAGATGCTCGACTCACATACCTTGCAGATGGTTGCTTCGGCAGCCGAGTCCTTGCGCGATTTCGACACCGCGCAGCGAGCGTACGCGACGCTGCTTGTGGTGCACCCGACGTCCACAGAAGCAGAGCGGGCTCTCTTCCGGCTGGCCCACATCTACCTCGCACGCGGCGAGCGCGAGGAGGCGCTGCAGACTTGGCGTGCGTTCGCGGAGAGCTATCCGCAGAGTGCCTGGTTGCCGTATGCGGACAGCAGCCTGGCTGCAAGCTGAGCCGAGGTGCCCTCGTCTACCCCGAGTGCCGTGAGACCGGAAGACCGCGCGCGTCCTAGCTGCTCCGCTTCACGAAGAACTCGGCCATCGAGAGCAACAGCGACTTCGCCTTGCTCTTCGGCAAAGCGACATCGAGCTGTTCCTTGGCGTCAAGGATAAGCGACCGCGCGTAGTCTTCGGCAAACTGGATCGAATCCGACTCGCGCATGATGTCGACGGCCTCGGCCAGCAGCGCCGCATCGTCGGTGTGCGCGGAGAGTATCTCTAGCAGACGCTCGCGCCGCTCCGAGTTCTTCAGGGCGTGGATGGCGACGAGGGTGCGCTTGCCTTCGGTTACGTCCGAACGGAAGTCCTTCTTCGTGGCCTCCTTGACGCCGGCCAGGTTGAGCACGTCGTCCTGGATCTGGAACGCCAGGCCCGCCGCCATGCCGAAGCTCCGAAGCGCCTCGACCTCATCCTCGCTCCCCCCGCCGATGATGGCTCCTACCGCGAGCGGCACGGCACCCGAGTAGAACGCCGTCTTGTGCCCGGCCATCACCAGGTAGTCGTCGACCGACAGGTCGAAGCGGTCGTCGCGCGCCCAGCCGATGTCGAGCGCCTGGCCCTCGATCGTGCGCGTGGTCATCGCGACCAACTCCGCGAGCACGCGAAGTTTGGTGGCGTCGTCGAGACCGGGGTCGTCGACGACGGTGCCGCACACGAGGGCCAGCGCGAGGTCGCCCGCGTTTATCGCGAGCCCCTCGCCCTCGCTCACATGCAGGCACGGCTCATCTCGGCGAGTCAGCGACGAGTCCTCGATGTCGTCGTGGATGAGCGCGGCAGTGTGGAAGTGCTCGATGGCCGCCGCCGAGGGCATGGCTTTCTCGGCGTCCCCTCCTACCGCTTCGCAGGCCAGCAGACAGATGAGGGGCCGATGTCTCTTGCCTGCGTTCGCAGTGAAGTCCGCCACGAGTGAGTACAGGTACTTGCGCATGTCGGGATGGACGCCGTCGTGGAAGAACGTCGCCAGGTACGTGTCGAACCTCTTCGTGTTCCGTTTGAGATACAGCTCGAAACTGGTCATGTTCGTCCTAGCGTTCGGCGCCTCAAGCGCGCCGCGGCCGGGGACATCGCACGTATAGTATTCGCCACCCACCCCCACAGTAACCTGCCTGCGGGAACGGGTGAGATTGCGAGCGAGTCGACTGATGGTGCCGCGACGCGTGCAAAGACGGCTAAAGCAGCGTCCAGCCCCACCACGTCCCCACACCATACACGCCGAGGAAAGCGACGTGCTTGACGACGAGCGCCCTTCGCTTCGCGGAGCGCTCTTCGGCAGGTGTCTGCGAGCGCCAGTATGCGAGCCTGGCCGCCCCGGTAGCGAAGATGACCGCGAGCGCGCCCACGAGAAGCCAGTACACCACCCACCCTGCGTCGGAGAGGGCTGCCGAGGCTTCGGCGGGCATACCGACGGACTCGCGCGAGAGCACGAGGAGCACGAGCAGGCACGCGGCCCAGGTGCCGGTAGCCAGATCGTGCAGGAAGTTGTTCACGATGCGCACGTACGGGTTAGCGAGCATGCGTCCGCAAGCCCTTCTCCAGATACACGCCGTCAGCGGTGAAGCGACGCCGGAACGAGAGTAGCACGGCGAGTACCGCACCCATGGCGGTGGCCGCAGACACCATCAGCATGATCACGATCTGGTAGGCGGATGCGGCCACGGGATCCGCCCCCGCGAGCACCTGACCCGTCATCATGCCGGGGATGAAGACCACCCCTGCCGCCGCCATCGAGTTGATGGTCGGGATGAGGCCCGCCCTGATGGCCGTGCGCACGTGCACGCCCGCCGCCTCCCACGGCGTGGCGCCCAGTGCAACGAGCGCGAGCGTCTCCTCCGAATGCGAATCCATGTCCGCAAACGTGCGCTCCAGCGCCAGAGCGACGCCGTTCATCGAGTTGCCCAACACCATGCCCGCGATCGGTATCACGTACTGCGCCCGATACCACGGCTCCACTTGCACGACGAGTCCCGTGACCGCGAACGTGACGATGAAGCCCGTGAGCAGCATCGTGAGCATCGATGAGCCGAGGATTCCGCGGGGCGCGTCGGGAGCCCGGCGCACGATCGTCTGAGCGGCCGCCGCCATCATGAAGGCGAGGATCGCGAGCACCAGCCACGGGCTGTCGACTCTGAAGACCCACCGCAGAACGAGACCCAGCGCCGTGAGCTGTAAGTACGTGCGAACGG
>JAOUET010000191.1 GCA_029858605.1 Coriobacteriia bacterium
GACATGGTAGTTGGTGACGACATAGCCGTCGGATCGAACGATAACCCCGCTGCCGTTGCCGACGTCCGTGAGTTGCGTAGTCCCTGTGAAAAGATCGGTCACGACCTGCTGGACGTTCACGTTGACGACCGACGGCGTGACCTTGGCGGAAACGGCTTCGGCGAGACTGTAGTCCACCCCCGGCTCGATGCTGAGGGCCGAGACACTCGCCGCACCGGTGTCCCGCCCCGCGTCCTGAGATAGAATCGCCGGCCGAAGTCCGGGCCAAGCCCCAAGTGCGAACACCAACGCGCCGGCTACCAGGATCCCACCGACGATAGCCCCGAACACTGACGCCACGACGACCGCGGCACTCGACCAGCGTCTCACTGTCGCCGGTTCTTCGCAGGGTTCCTCGTCGCCCTCACCCGTGTACTCGCACACAGGCAGCGGACCGGACTGAAGCGGGTAGGAGGGCTCCTCCCCCGCTCCCTCAAGGTCCGACAGGTGCGTGTCTGCGTCGGCCATCCAGGCGATCGCCTCGCCCTCCTCGGCAAAGGGCTCTGTCTCGCCGCTAGGTTGCACCGAGCCGTCGTCGGACGGCGGAGTATCTTGATCGGCAGGCTCCGTGCCGTCCCCGGCTTGCCTGACCGGTCTCGAATCGAACTCGTGTCCGCTTGCATCCATTTCGTTTCCTCGCATGCCGTGGTTCGCCTCAGGCAGTATACCCTCGACCAGCGCAAACCATACCGAAACGTGCGACTCCACAGGAAGAACACGAACCGGCTTTTGAGTCCCCCGGCTCTACGCCAGCAATCCCAGCGAAGCCAGCAGTGGGACACGTCGCGAAGACGACCACGATCGTCATCACACCAGTCAGCGCCAAAGGCACGTCCGAAGCGGCAAAGAACGGGGCAGCCTCTTGGGGCCGCCCCGTCTGAGTTGCTGGAGCCGACGAGCGGATTCGAACCGCTGACCTGCGCATTACGAGTGCGCTGCTCTACCAGCTGAGCTACGTCGGCGTTTCCTACGTACTCTTCTTGTCCCCCTCCGACGGGCCGCGCCTGCGACGCCGGCGCCTGCGTCCGGGGGACTTGGATGTCGGAGCTGCCGCCTGCTTTTCGGAGCCTGCTTGCTTTCCGCTCGCGTTGGCTCCCGCCTTCTCTCCTTGCGACTTCGCCTGCTTTCCGCCCGACTCCGAACCGGCCTTCTGCGATCCCTTGGCGCCTCTGGACCTGGGACGCCGCTTGCTCTTCTTCTCTTCGGCGGGCTTCTCCGGCACTGTCACGCTGACCGAGGACAGCGGACCCACGCGCAACTCGTCCATCGCCTTCTGCGTCAGCAGGCACGGACACGAGCCGCCCTTGCCGCATTCCATCGACGAGAGCGGGACCGCGAACTTCGTCCCGTCCTCCAGCCTCAAGGTAACGCTCTCTTGAGGAGTGTTGAGTTCGACGACCTTGCCTTCGCCGGCGGGCGTCTCGACCAAGGAGCCGCGCTTCGGCGCCCTGGTCTTGAAGTCCTTGTACGCATCGTACTCGTAGCGGAGACAGCACATGAGTCTGCCGCACAGTCCGCTGATTTTCAAGGGGTTCAACGGTAGGTCTTGCTCTTTTGCCATACGGATGGAAACGGGCTGGAACTCATCGGGAAAGCGCACGCAGCAAAGCTGTTCGCCGCAGTGCCCGAGACCGCCGACGATGCGGGCCTCGTCACGCACGCCGATCTGTCGCATGTCGACCCGTGTCTTGAGCCTGCTCGCGAGATCGCGCACCAGAGCCCGGAAGTCCACACGTTCTTCGGCCGAGAAGTAGAAGACTATCTTGGCTTCGTCGAAGAGGCACTCGACTGCCACGGGCTTCATGTCCAGTTCGTGTTCCCGAACCAGATTGCGGAAGTTCGACATCGCTTCCGTCTCGCGTCCGGCGAGCACTTCCGCATGGACGAGATCGTTCTCTGTGGCAATGCGGACTACGGGCTTGAGCGGCGCAGGCAGGGCGGACTCCTCGATCTCGTGAGGCTCTGCCACTACCTCTCCGATCTCGGTGCCGCGCTCTGTCTCCACTATGACCGCGTCACCCTCGACGGGTGTCGTATCTCTTGGATCGAAGTACAGGACCTTCGGAGTGAACCTGAGCCTGACTCCCACTACCGTGGGCACGTAAGAACCTCCTGTATGTCAAACAGCATGGCCTCTACGGCCAGCTGGGGATTCACATTATACGAGATACGGCGCCTGGCATCGCTAACCGCCTTCAAGGCGACGAGTGCGGCACGCGGCGTGATCACGGTTCCGACCTCTTCCATGGCGTCTCGAGCGTCCGCGTTCGCCACGGCCTCGTCCACGCCCTGAGACACCGCGAGACAGTCTCGAAGCCAGCTCTCGGCGATACCGAGCACTTCGAGCACCGCCTCGCGCTCGCGCGAGGTGAGCTCGCGCTTGTGGCGTGTCTGCAGCGCGGTTCCGGAGCCACCCCGGAGGAAGTCCGCAGCCACCTCCACCTCTTCGGCCTGAGCTCCCTTTAGTTCCTCGAGCGGAGCACGTACGCTCGCCAAGAGCTCCCGGGCCGAGACAAGCACGTCGTGTCCGTCCATCACCGGCAGGTCCTTCAGGATCGAGAGCATCCGGCCGCGAGTGTCGCGCCGAGAAGCCGAGCCGAGGAATTCGACCGCACGAGCAAGCACGCCCCCCGTCGCGGCCAGAGCCGCTCTCGCGTCTTCTGAACGTGCCCCGGTGCGCTGGACGACCAGCTTCTCGGCGTGGGACGGCGCGATTCGGCGAAAGCGCACTATGTGGCACCTGGAAGCGATAGTCGGCAGGACCGAGTCGTAGCTTGGCGCGAGCAGTACGATCGTCGCGTACGCTGGCGGTTCCTCCAACGTCTTCAGGAACGCGTTCGCGGCGTTCTCCGACCCTGAGCCGAGAAGATCCGCCTGGTCGATGATGTAGACCTTGTGGGAGCTTTCGGCGGGAGTCAGATTGATGTCGCGAATGAGCGGACGCATCTGCTCGTCCATGAGGAAGCCGTTCACGCCCTCGGGCTCGACGATGCGCACGTCGGGGTGATAGCCCATGCGCACCCGGTAGCACGTGCCGCAAGCTCCGCATCCGTCGTCGTCGCAAAGCATCGCGCACGCAAACGCGCGAGCAGCGGTCTTCTTGCCCGCGCCCGGCGGACCGACGAAGAGGTAGGCGTGTGACGTCTCTCGACGCACGACCGCGGTTCGCAGGTACGACACCGCCTGTTCCTGCCCGATAACACTGTCCCAAGCGCACCGATTCACTCTGCGTCCTTCGGCAGCATCGCCGCGATGACCGGCAGCGTCATCACGGCCCTTCGCACCTCTAGCGCGACCGTTTCGACATCCACCGAGGCGTCGATGACGACGACGCGTTCGGGTTCCTCGGCAGCGATGGCGAGGAATCCCTTGCGGACTCTGACGTGGAACTCGGCCTCTTCGGCTTCGAGCCGGTCGGTCCCGGCGTACGTCGCACGAGTCAGACCCTCGGCAGGATCGAGATCCAGCATGATGGTGAGGTC
>JAOUET010000192.1 GCA_029858605.1 Coriobacteriia bacterium
TGACATGGGGAGCTTCGCATATAACGACAAGCTTCCCGGCTACGGACGGTTCAGCTCTCCGAACACTCTGGAGTTAGGGCCTTCCGCTGGAAATGTTCATTACGCCGGCGGCCTAACCATCGGCGGAATCACGTTTGGCGGCGCCGAAGGCATCGACTGTACCGCGGAAGTCTGTGCCCACGAGCTATACCACAAGTGGGTCTACGACCAGAACCAGGGCCCTTGGGGGAGCATGACTCACTCGGATTCAGATAGACTCCCTGACACCTACGAGACCGACGTATCCGGCACAATCATCGACAATCCGGACACACATGACGTCGCTGGCATCAAGGGATACCCTCCCTACCATGATTACGGGGATCAGGAATGGATGGCCATGAGAGCCGGCAACGGCGAGGTAGGATATCCCCTGAAGGATTGGGCCTATCCGGGGAAGCAAACCCAGACCTCCACAACTCCGGCCGCGACCTCTAGCGTTGCCACAATCACACCCGTGTTCGTCGGCAGTGCGGCGCAGGCCGCTGCCACCACCACTACTACTGGCTTCACCGGTGTGTTTTCCGACGAGGGGACGGACACCAACTCCAACTCACTCTATGATTCCCTGACCGTTGGTGTGGGCGTAAGCGCGGAGCACGCCGGATACTATAACGTGGTCGGATGGCTGGAAGACGGCATAGGTACGGAAGTCGGCTTGGTGAACCAACTGGTGTACCTTGACGCAGGTGTGCAGACATGTAACCTCAGCTTCTACGGCGTCAGAATACACGAAGTGGGAAGCGATGGCCCGTACGTTCTGAGCGTAATCCTCGCCACCGAGGACGGTGAGCAATATGACACTAGTCTCGCCGCATACACTACCGCAACCTACAGCGTGAGCCAATTCGAGGGGCACCAGGTCTACTTCGAGGGAACAGTCACCGACCAAGCACAAGACGCCAATCAGGACGGGCTCTACGAAGAGCTGACTTTTGCCGTGACCGTCATCGCTACCACTCCGGGTACCTACCACCTGACAGCTTTCCTGGTCGCTTCAGATGGCGCGCCGATCTACCCGTTGACGACATCCTCGACTCTGACAAGCGGCGTCCACATGATGACGCTCAGCGCGCCCGGCACTGTTATCCGGCAAAGTGGAGCGGACGGACCGTACAGGCTGCAATCCCTCGGGCTGTTTGACGGCGACACGCGTACTGACTTCAAGTACCTGGCACACACTACCCAACCCTACGCCTACACCGATTTCGAGGCCGGCGCGGCCGAGTTCGGACCCTCCACTTCATTCACCGATGCAGGAGTTGATCTCAACGCCAACTGGTTCTTCGACGTGTTGCGCGTGGAGTTGCCGACATTCGTCTCACAGGACGGCAGGTACGCTCTCTTCGGACGCCTCTTCGATGACCAGGGCAACCTGATCTGCGAGGCCTTCTCCGAGATGGAGCTGACTGCGGGCACGAACACCCTTGTGCTCGATTTCCCTGGGGAAGAGATCCGGGTCAGCGGGAAGGCCGGCCCCTACCTGGTTCGCTATGCCTTCCTCTACGACGCGGAGGGAAGCGTGGCGGACTCGCTACCCGCCCCGTATCTCACCGCCGCCTACGCCTGCACGGAGTTCGATACCCCACCGGCAGCTCTCACGCGCCAGTTCGACGACCGCAGTATCGACACGAATGCAGACGGCATATACGAGTTCCTGGAGGTCGACGTCGGTGTATTCGCCGCCAGTGCCGGCACCTGCGCGCTGAACGCGAGGCTGATGGACAAGAACGGCGGCGAGATCGCGTGGGCTGCAACAACTGCCTACGTAAGTGCAGGGCAGCCCCAGATGCTAACACTCGTATTCGATGGACCGCCCATATACAATCACGGGGTCAACGGCCCCTATCTGGTGCGGGATCTCCTGTTCTACAGCGTCAGTGACCCCAGCCTGTTCGACTACATGGATGACCCGTATCTCACTCAGAGCGCATGGCTGGTCGCGGAGAACAGGCCGCCCGTGGCCGACGCGGGGCCGGACCAGGTCGTCGACGCGACCGGTCCGACAGGCGCGCTGGTAACGCTTGACGGGTCGGCTTCCACCGATCCAGACTCGACCTCCGGCACGAACGACGACATCGTAAGCTTCGAGTGGCTGGAGAACGCCTCTCTCGTTGCGATCGGCATGCAGGCTCAGCTTGCCATGCCCATTGGCACACACACCGTGACACTGCGGGTGACCGACTCCCAGGGCGAGCAGGACGAGGATACTGTGCAGATCACGGTCCGGTCCCAAACTGTTTCGGTCGTCATCGACATCAAACCAGGCGGCTACCCGAACTCCATCAACCTGGGTTCCCGCGGCGTCATCCCGGTAGCGATACTGTCTTCTGAGGACTTCGACGCCACGCAGGTCGATCCCGCGACAGCAGAGCTAGCGGGAGCCGGCGTCGCCGTTGGCGGCAAGGGTGACAAGTACCTCTCCCACCAGGAGGACGTGGACGGCGACGGCCTGATTGACCTGATCTTGCAGGTCCGGACGGAGAATCTGGACCCGGGTCAGTTCGACGGTGGCTATGCTTGCATAACTGCGTACACCTACGGCGGCATTAACGTCCGGGGCTGCGACGAGATCACAATCGTGCCTCCTGAATAGTGCCGAGTAGCGCGTGGCGCGCTCTTCGTCTCTCGTACACGCTCCCCCGCTTGCCGCAAGGCAGCGGGGGAGCGTGTGGCGTAGACCGTCAGTGTTGGTGAGACGAAATGTGATGGTTAAACGGCCTTGAGGCCGTCCTTATTGAGTCCCCGGCGGATCACCATGCGGATGTCAACCCGAGAAGAGACACGCTGCCGGCGTGCTTCCCGTTCCACTTTCCGTCCGCTCGTCCCCCCCGGGATGTTGCCCAGGTCGCCCACCCCGGCCGCCGCCAGGCGGCAGCTGAGGCCTTTCACGTAGGAAAGCCTCATTCGAGGTGAATCAGGATCGCGGAGTGTCCCACTTCGTCTCTTGCTCTCGTCTCAGATAACCCGGATGCCAGAACCCACAGCCGTAGGACAGCCCTCATGAAAGGAGGGCAGCGCCTACCGAGTGTGGAAGGGAACCACCCAGGAGACCTTGCATAGAGTCTGTGGCGAGGACGAGGGAGTGCGCGGGCTGATTCTGCTGCTGCTTCTGGTCTCAGGTTTCGCCGGACTGACCTATGAGCTGACCTGGACGAAGCAGCTGAGCCTTGTCTTTGGCGTGACTTCCGGCGCCATCTCAACGGTGCTGGCGGCCTTCATGTGTGGTCTTGCCCTGGGGAGCGCGCTGCTGGGGAGGCGAGCCGACCGCACCCGCCGGCCATTGGCTTTGTACGGCGTGCTTGAGTTGGGCATCGGCGCCAGCGCCTTCTGTCTTCCCTATGTCTTCGATGGACTCAACAACACCTATGTCGCGATGGCGCGCGCCGTCCCGGGCGCGACCTGGGCGTTCGTCGCGCTCCGCTATCTGATGTGTTTCGCAGTGCTGCTGGTGCCCACTGCCCTGATGGGCGGCAC
>JAOUET010000024.1 GCA_029858605.1 Coriobacteriia bacterium
CAACACTGGATAGCGGCTGTGGCGCCCGCCGAGAAAGTAGTCGTGCGCAAGTTGCTCCAGCGTGACCTCACCGGGAACGACCAAGGGGCTCGGCGTCATTATGTCAGCGACGGTGACCGATGCCAGGCGCGACTTGGCGAGCTGTTGGCGATAGGCGGATTCCGAGAGAATCGTCAGGAAGAATCCCATCAGACCGAGCCAAGCGAAATCCAGCCGCCCGTTGAACACTCCGATGGCGGCGCCCCCGACCATTGAGAACCCTATGACCTGTCCCGCACGGGTCGCCCAAAGTGTCGCCTTGAGCAGATCACCCGTTACGGCCCACACGAATGAACGGAAGACACGACCGCCGTCGAGCGGAAATCCCGGAAGCAGATTGAACATGGCCACGAACAGATTGATCATCCCGAGGTAGCGAGCGGGTCCCCAGATGATGTCGCTGGCGCCGGCGACAGCGAGTACCACGTAGCCGAAGAAGAACAAACCTGCCAGCAAGAGGCTCATCGCAGGACCGGCCACCGCCATCGCGAACTCGCGGCCAGGTCCGTGAGGCTCCTCCGCCATTTCCGCCACGCCCCCGAACAGGAACAGCGTGACCTTGTTGATGCGAAGACCGCCGGCGCGTGCCACGAGAGAGTGACTCATCTCGTGTGCCACGACCGAGGCGAAGAATAGCAGGGTCGTGATCACGCCGCTCGCGATCGATACGGCTGGCGGCCATCCGAACACCGCCGGGTAGTAACTGAAAGACAGCGACGTGGCCACCAGCGCAAAGATGATGAACCAGCTCGTGTTGACTTCGACCGGGATGCCGAAGATCTTCCCTATGCGAAGCGACGGCAAGCCGAACACGGACCTATTCCTTTCGCTGTTTCCGCCCTAGAACTGCGCTCCCTCGAGAGCGCGAGCGCAAACGCAGTCACGCTGCGCGGGCAAGTTCGGAATCATCTCGTACAGCAGCTGCTTGACCTTGGCGTTGTTCTCGTTGAACACGCGGATGACTTCTTCGTTGGTGACAGGCGGCGTGTCTTCGGTGCCGACATCGTAGTCGGTGATAAGCGAGATGTTGCAGTAGCAGATCTCGAGTTCGCGAGCGAGATAGCACTCCGGGTATTGCGTCATGTTGATGACTTCCCAGCCCTGCGACGCGAACCATTTGGACTCCGAGCGCGTCGAGAACCGTGGACCTTGGATCACGACCACCGTTCCTGTGGGATGCGCCTTGATGCCGAGCTTTCCAGCGGCGTCGATAGCCGCTTGTCTCATCGTGGGGCAGTACGGATCGGCCGACGAGACGTGAGTCGTGGTGGGCCCGTCATAGAACGTGTCCGCGCGGCCACACGTGCGGTCGACGAACTGGTCGCAGATCACGAAGTCTCCCGGTGCCACATCTTTCCGAAGTGAGCCGCACGCATTCGGGCCGATAATCCTCGAGACGCCCAACAGTTTCATCGCGTAGACGTTCGCACGATAGTTGATCATGTGCGGCGGATACTGGTGATCGACGCCGTGCCTCGGCAGGAAAGCCACGCTGCGCCCGCTGATCTCGCCATACATGACGGGTGACGAAGGCGCACCGTAGGGGGTGTCCACCTTGAACTCTCGCGGCTCGTCAATCAGTTCGTAGAATCCGCTTCCGCCGAAGACGCCGATCTCGGCCTGGGGATACTGCATCTGGTCACTCCTCGGAACGGGGTCGCTACGCCGATGATTCTAGAGCATTCCCAAATGTCGCTGCGATGAGCGTTGTGCCTATCCCGGGCTGCACGCGTACTGATCGTCCTCGCGCGTCCTTTGCGGACGATCGTCGTCGACAGCCGACGGAGCGAATAGCGGCCTCCTGAACAGGTTCTGCGCGTCCGTCCACCGCTCATCGAGCGCAGACGCCCCGACGGTCAACTCAGTGAACCCCGAGGCCTTCGCGTCCATATTGTCTGCGTGGTGCAGCAGCAGCGCCTCCAGAGTCGAAGGTCGTTTGGGCGCGCCCCATTCGAGTTCGCCGTGATGCGACAGCACAGCATGCAGGAGCCGGGTCAGAAGAGCGCGCGGGACCTCCGGAGCTTTTGCCGAGACTTGCCCAAGCACTCGCTGTTCTCCGAGTACGACATGTCCAACCAGGCGTCCGTCATCCGTGTACTCGATCGTCGTCCCCCAGCTGAGTTCGTCGACCTTGCCGATGTCGTGGAGAAGCGCCGCGGTGACGAGCAGGTCGCGATCGACATCGTGATATAGGCCCGCCGAGCCGGCGCAGAGCGTCGCCACTGCTACCGTGTGTTCGAGAAGCCCGCCTAGATATGCGTGGTGGTGCGATTGGGCACCCGGACATTGTTCGAAGCGCCGCAAGAACCCCTTGTCGCCGAAGACGACCGAGAGGACGCGCCGAAGGCGACGATCCGTGACGGATGCTGCGAGCGTCCTGAAGCGGCGTTTGAGTTCTTCGACGTCGGCGGCCCCACCCGGGACGAAATCCTCGGCAGAGTAGGAGCGGCACACCTTCATGTCCTGAAGCGAAACGCGCCTCTGACCACGGTAGGTCGTGACGACTCCTGTCGCCCTGACGATCGCACCGGTCGGGATGGCGACCGCAGTCGAGGACGGCTTGAAGAGCACAGAACCGATTCGGCCTGTTCGGTCGCCCAACTCCAGGGAGAGGTATGCGTCGCCCGTTCGCGACGTTCTGAGCTGTCGCGCGGTCAAGGCAAACGAATCGTCAATGCGCCGACCATCCGTCAAGTCCTGAACCCACTGCGCCTTCATCGGGCATCCCCTCGGTGTCGCCGACTCTGCAAGCCAACATACGCCGAAGGTCTGACAGGTGAAGGATGCTACCCGGCAGATCGCACGCGAGCCGCATCACCAGGTTCGATGCCGTATCGATCGGCAGCACTGTCAGTGCGGAGGGCGAGCGTGAGCCAGCCGGAGGAGTCCAGCAGGGCCACCGGCTCGCCTTCCCCGACATCCGAAAACGTCTCGCGGAAGGGGACCTCGATCACTACGTGGCCGAAGCCGAGTTCGAGAGTACCCCTGTCGAACCCGAACTCACCGAGCTCTTCATCGGTTATGCCGATTCTTATCGAGCCGAAGCGGTCGATGTCTACGACCTCGGCCTTGACGTGGGAGCCCTCCTGAACACATGGCCCGAACGGTCCGGGCGTGAGTCCGGCGGGATCGACTGGGTGGCCGAGTGAGGAAGGCTCAACGCCGCATGCGAGTGCTGCAGCCGCGGGAGCCATGACATCACGGGCATGGAAAGTCGCAAGCGGTGAGCGGAAGTCTATCTTGTCGGAATCGATGGCGATAGCACACTCGACTCCTCCAGCTCGACGCGAGGCAGGAATCAGGACGCCGTTGTCCGGGCCGACAAGTCGCGTCCCACTCTCGCACACGAGGCAAAGATCGGCCCTGCTTCCGCCGACACCGGGATCGACAACTACCAGGTGTATGGCTTCCGGAAGCTGGTAGACGCCTGCCGCAGCGACGGCCGCGCCCTTTCGGATGTCGAACGCGGGAATCAGATGGGACAGATTGACTATCCTGGAATGAGGACACGCCTCGTGGATAACCGCGTGACAGACGCCGACCCATGTATCTTCGAGACCGAAATCCGAACTAAAACAGATGATGTTCTGCATCAACGCCCCCGTGCCAAGCTCTACGATGCGCCACACCACACTATACGCCTCGTCGCGTCGGACGACGTGGTCTACTATGGCAGCAGTGCCTTCCGAAGGAGCAAGTGAGGGGCATGCGCCCAGTACACGGAACCGCATCGATTCCCGTCACTGCCCTACTACTGGCTGTGTCGGTCCTCGCTGGCTGCGGTGGGGCTCGTTTCGAATACCAAGCCTCCGGCAACGAATACACCCTCGAGAGCGTGCGCCGCGTCACAGCGGAAGTGGCGGAACCCGAGTTCAAGGGGCGACCGACCTCCGACGCAGAGTCCTTGAGACACGACCAACTCGTTGACCTTCGGGCCAAAGGTGGCGAAGCCGAGCGCCTGGCTACCCTCCTGACCGACTCATTCCCGGGCGAATCGCGATCCGTACCGTACTTCGCCGAGGAAGCCACTGTGGACGACCATCCGGCATGGATCGTCATGGAAGTATGGGGCTCGGCCGAGGGGGAGCTGGAGAACACCCGGATGTGGGTCTTCGATCGCGACACCGGCCAGGTACTGCTCGCGACTTCTTCTCGATAACCGGCTCTATAGGGCCAGCTCCAACTGCGCTGGAACCCGTGCCGACAGACCGGCGCGACAGACTTCCGAGGTGCGCTCGAATACCTGCACGGCCCCACCTGCCGCCTGAACATCGGCGATGACGGATGCATGGACGAACCTCTCGGCCAGCGAGTCCAATCGCCGATCGCGAGACTCGAGACACCTGTTGCGCACGATTCCCCAGAAGTACCCGCGAACGCGAGCCGTCCCTCCTGCTCGCCCCGAGTCCTCGTCGAATCCGAGACGCTCCATAGTGATGAGTGCGGCCTCCTCCGCAAGCCAACGAGGAACACCCCTGTCCAGCGCGTCGTGCATCACACCGTCAAGATGGCGTTGCATCCAACCTGGGCTGACCTGCATCGCAAAAGAACACCTCCCACACGAACCTACGTTCGCATGGAAGGCTAGCGGTCGGGTCTGACATCGACCCCTATAGAGGGAAGAGCACCGCGATGGCGTCGCGGTTCACTGCGAGATACGGCGCCTCATACAACAGGTGGTCCGACTGCAGATCGAACACCTTTGCGTTGGTTATCGCGAAGAAGTCCTTTGCCTTGGAGTTGAGTGCATCAGTCAGGCGGCTGCCGGCCAAGACGTACATCTCGCCCTCGATGCGATAGACCGATGTCGCAATCAGAACGTTCACACGGTCCTTGTTCGTGTAGACCACGTACAACCCCCTTCACGCACGGCTTATGTACGACTCTATCGCATGAACACGCTGCTGGAAACCTGTCGGCATCACTCGACTCTGTCCCTATGCCGCAACCCCAACCAAGAAGACGCGCAGCAAGGAGGACAGGCCGAGTTCCACGATTGTCAGGGCGAAGGCGAAACCCACGGCGATTCCGGTATCGCGCAAACGGTCGAATCTCCTGTCGAACAGCGGAATGAGACAGACGATGACCAGGTTGACCGATGTGAACGTCACGAGAATGGCGACGGCGACCAGAACTGGATACGCGACACCAAGGCTCGGCATGACCCACATGACGATCGCCCCGGTGACCGGGATCGCCGCCAGGAAGAGCGCGACGTCCCTAGCTCTCCCCAGCACCCGCGTCTGCCCCGACCGCCGCCAGAGCTGCGCGTTGAGCAACGGTATCGTGAATGCACCGATGGCGAAGCCTGCCGCGAGACCGGTTGTAAGACGAAGGGCGTTGTTCGTCTCGCGAATGCCTAGATACGACGTCAGTCCATCGAGCGCCATCAGAGCGATACCCGCGATCAACGCCAGCGTGATCGACATCGGAGGTACTTCGGCCGAACGCCGCTTGCGCTCCATCAATCCCAAGAGAACAAGTGCCACGGCGAAACCGGCGTATATCCCGGTGTCCCTGGCGCAGACGGGTACCTGAACTCCGCCGCCGGTAAACGAGCGCTCGGGCAGCTGGTGGCATAACCCCATGCCCATCCATTGCAGCAGGTTCTCCAGCATGGGCTGCACGAATCCTGTCTTCTCGAAAGGAGACGGCAGACCGGTCAAGACCGGTCTGCCGTCAGGACATTCGTGGTCGGGATGGCGGGATTCGAACCCACGACCTCTGCGTCCCGAACGCAGCGCTCTACCAAGCTGAGCCACATCCCGACGAGCGTGTATCATACACGCTCGCAGATACGCAGGCAAAGACTCCTTGACGTGCAGCTTCAGGCATCCAAGAGGGCCGACCCGCTAACGGGTCGGCCCTCGAGACCTACAAGTAGACTTGTGACACTAGTCTATGTACTTCGAGGCCTCACGCACGTGACAGTACGAGCAGAATGTCTCCTCGTGGCACTCGAAGCAAGGTGCTGCGCCATCCTTCTTGACCACGCGCGGGTGGTCGTTGACCCACGGCTTCTTGGCTGTGGACGCGGGATGGTGGCAAGCGTTGCAGAATACCGCTTTGTGGCACGTGTCGCACTGCGACTTCTTGAGCTGCTTGTCTGCGAAGCTCTGTTTGTGCGTGTCCTTGAAGTCGTCGGGATGCGGCATGTTGATCTTGTGGCAGGCCTTGCAGAACTTGTTGTCGTTGGGGGCATTGCCGCCGTGACAGTAGGTGCAGCTGTCGGGCTGGCCCCCGAACGTCGTCGTGTGAACAGCTGGTGCGTCGGCCTTCGCCCGATTCGTCCATCCGGACTTGTCATGCGATGCCGGCACGACCTTCTCACCTGTGTGGCAATCCACACAGAAGTCCTGCTTGTGGCACTTCTCGAGACACCCGCCAGAGCCTTCCGTGTTCACCACGCCGCCGTGTACCTTGACCCACGACCTCGTCGTGCTTGCTCCGGCATGGTGACAGTTGCTGCAGATCTCCTTGATCTGGTGGCAGAACCGGCACTGATCCGCATCCTTCTTTCCGCTCTTGGAGTGGAATCCCATGAACGTGTCCGGGTGCGGCATCTCGTACTCGTGACAGCCCTTGCAGAACTTGGAGTTGGCTCCACCGCCACCATGGCAGACCTCACATGCCTCGATCTGCTGCTGCGCGTTTACTGCATGCAACGCCGAGGGCTTTGCTGCCTCGCTTGGGTAGTTGGTGACCGTGAGTTCGTTGTGCAGCCACTTCTTGTCCTTGTGGGACGTCGGGAGTGGCTTCAGCTTCGTGTGGCAGTCCTGGCAGAACTTCATCTCGTGGCACGCCTCGAGGCAGCTGGACACGCCGCTCTTCGTGACGGCCTTGGCGTGCTGGGTCTGCCATGCTTCCTTGGCGTTGTACTCCCAACCGGCTGACTTCTCGCCGTGGTGGCACTTCTCGCAGAAGAACGTCTTGGCCGGCTGATGGCACAGTTCGCACTTGTCGGCCTTCTGTTTGGCTACGTCCGGATGCTCCTTCTCTATGAAGGCGGTCGGGTGCGGCATCTCCATGCCGTGGCAGTTGCCGCAGAAGGTATCGAGGTGACATGTGGAGCAGTAGTTGATCTGGTCGACAGGCAGCTCGAGCATGGCCTCGACCCATTCCTCCACTTCGGCCTCGCTGGCCTCATCGCCTTCGCCCTCGTCCGTCTCGGCTCCTGCCTCCTCGGTCTCGGCGCTGATGGCTTCCGGAGTCGCCGAACCTTCGGTGGCCTCTCCTTCGGTGGCCGCTTCTTCCGCATACGCAGCTTCGAGACCGAAGCCCGATGCGTCGCTGCCCGAAGTGGACTCCTCGGAGCCTTCCTCGACGGGCTCCTCCACCGCCTCCCCGCCCTCGGCCTTGGCCTCTTCGACTCGAGCTATCTCCTCGACGGCCATCTCAGCGTGACCTGCGGGATAGAAGTCCCTCTCGAAGTGGCTCGGGGGCTTGAGCTCGAAATCAGCCGGGTGGCAAGCAGAACAAGCTCCCGGCGCATCGGAGCCGGCCTCAAGGCCGTGACAGCGGAAGCAAGCGGTCATCTCCATGAAGTTGGGATGCTTGTGGCCTACCTCTCCGGTGGTCGGATCCTTGAGCTTGGGCTCGGATTCAGGAGAGTCCTCGTTGTGGGCAACGCGGTTGTGGCAAAGCGTGCAGCCCACGCCCTCTTCTTCGTGGATCACGTGATTGATGATGATCCCGTCGCTGGGCGTCACATTCCGATTCGAGGAGTGACACTGGGTGCACTGTTTAGACTTCAACTCCAGCGAGTAGTGCGACTCGGCGTTCAAGGGAATCTCGAAGTTGTCAGTGACGGTCAGATAGAGCTCCCCGAGAGCCTCCGCCTTGTGGATGATGAAGATGATCGGGTTTGCGTTGACCGGCATGTGGCACGCCATGCAGGAAACCTCGGAATGCGACGAGGCGTTGTAGCCAGCAATCGCATCGTCCTGCACCTTATGGCAGACGTTCGCGCAGAACCAGTACGTCGACGTCGCACCGATAGCGACGATCACGAACGCAGCAAGCATCAGGACTACGGCTCCTGTCCAGATGATGTACCGCGGCCTACGCACGGGGTCCTTGAACCCTGCCAGGGAGACCTTCGGCATACGCATCTCTCCTTGCTCAATTCGAGGCCTACACGACGCGCACGTGAAAGGCGGCACATGTCCGCCTATCGCGCTAACGATATAAGAACGCACTCACGTACACAACGGGACTAGACTGCCCCCACCCGTTGTCATTTCGCCACGCCAAGCCCCATTCCTACACGTCCGGTGTGCTTTTCTCGTCATGTGCTTCGTGTAGCACCAAAGTCAGGGACACCTCGACGGGCGCATCGAGGGGCAGGGCGACGACACCGACCGCCTCGCGCGCGTGAACTCCGGCCTCGCCGAACGCTGCGTGGAGGACTTCGCTCGCCCCGTCCACGACCGAAGGTTGGCGGATGAAGCCTCGTTCTGAGGAGACGTATCCCGCCAGTCTGGCGACGCTGCAGACGTCGTCCAGGTCGCATACCAGAGAGGCTGCCGCCAGGGCATTCAGGGCAGCCTGGCGCGCGCACGCGCGGGCGTCCTCCTCGCTGACTGTTGCGCCCACCTTGCCGACCGAGATCAGGACTCCGTCGGCAAACGGCAGCTGCCCCGAGGTGAAGACGAGACTCCCCGCGCGCACCGCAGGAGCATACATGCCGACAGCGGACGGGGCGTCGGGCAACGCGAAGCCGGCGTGCGCCAGACTTTCCGCCACGCGATTCATGTGGCTAGGAAGTCAGAAGGTTGTCGGCCAGGCGGTTCAAGTCCATGATCGCAGCCGAGATCTGACGCGAGGTCTCGGCTGCCTGCTGGCTTACCTGTGCGACCTCTCTCATCGACAGCACGACCTGGTCTGAGGCAGTCCGCTGCTGCTGCGTGGCGATGGAGATCTGCTTGGCTGAATCGGTGGTCTCCTCGACCTGATGCACGATCTTGTCGAGCGCGTCGGCCGTGCTGCCGGCCAGATTCTTGCCCTCGTCGACCTTCTTCGCGGCGCGTTCGGTCGACATGATGAGCTGCGAAGTCGAGGCTTGTATCTCCCGTACGACGCGACCGATCTCCTGGGTGGACTCCGTGACCGAATCGGCCAGCTTGCGAATCTCTTCGGCGACCACCGCGAAGCCCTTGCCCGCCTCGCCAGCCCTCGCGGCCTCGATAGCCGCGTTCAGCGCAAGGATCTTCGTCTGTTCGGCGATGTCATCGATGATCACGAGAACGCGCCCGATTTCCTGACTACGCTCGCCGAGCGCGAGTATCCTGTCCGAAGCCTGTTGCGTGCTGACCCGAATCTCCTCGATGCCCTCAGTGGTGTCCGCGACGGCCCGCATGCCTTCTTCCGCGCTTGCCAGCGTGCGCTCTGCGACCGAAACGACAGCCGTGGAGTTCTCCGCGATCTGCTTGGACGTCTGCGCTAGCTCCTCCACCGTCGCCGACGTCTCTGTCACGGCCGCCGCCTGTTCCGCCGCACCGGAGGCTTGCTCCTCGGTCGCAGCAAGCACCTGAGACGTCAGCGCACGCATGTCGTTGTTGATCGCGCGAGCGCTTGTGATCAGACTCTGCAACCGATCCATGATCCCGATCAGTTCGGAGCGCATGTCTTCGGCAGAGCCCTCGGCCTTTACCTGCAGGTCGAACTCCCTCGCGGACTGAACGAGTAGGTCGCGCATGAGACGCTGGCCGGCACGTGCCGACAAGAGCACGCAAACGAGACCGAGCGCCAAGCCTGCGACTAGACTCAGCGCCCAAAACACAGCCTGCGCCCCCGAGTTCTTCGGTGTCACCAGGAATCTCGCAAGAAGCGGGAACGCGACCCCTACCGCAAGCCCCGCCGCCAACATGGATGCAAGCAACCTGCGATTGGTGGCGCCACTCTTTGCCTTCTTGGTCACGGACTCCTCCCACCGTCACACGCCTGGCAATCCCCGTTCATATTAACAGCGAAGCGACGCTCGCGCGCCACCCTATGAAAGGAGTAGCTTGCGCCCACGATACCCCACGGGGTATAATGCCCAACGCAGGCCTGCGCCGTCCTTGCCTTGGCGCGACGACAGTAGGAGGCACGAGCATGACGGGAGTCAGGATCGACAACTCACAGTGCGACCGATCGCCGGGTTGTCCCTCGCGACTGGCCTGTCCCACCGGAGCGATTCGGCCAGTCGAGGGCGGACCATACCCGGGCTCAAACGGTTATCATGTTGTACAGGAACTTTGCCGTTGCTGTGCCGTGTGCGCTCGCGTTTGTGCGGGCGGCGCGGTGCGCACGATCTAGGAGAGTCACGTGACCCAGCCAGTCAGAGTCGAGGTGTTCGACCTTCCCTCCCAAACGGCTTGCTTCAGCGGCGGTTGAGGACCCTCCTGGTCTCCGGAGGAGGTCACCACCATAATCCGCCACGAGATGGACCGCCGTTTCGGCGATGCAGCGACTATCGAATACCACGACGTCATGAGTGACAACGTGCGCAGCGCCCGGGGCGGTCTAATCGAAGAGATGGAGACGCGTGGGCTTCTCTACCCGGTGACGGTTCTGGACGGAGTCCCGGTCCACGACGGTGCCGTTTCGTATCCGGCCATCTTGCGGGCGGTTCAGAACAGACTGACAGAGGCCGAAGCGGCGGAGTGACCTACGCTCAACCCGAGTAGAGCTTGTCGAGAAGCATGCCGACGAGGCCCTTGCTGAGAAACACATCCCACGCACCCTGCGTCGATAGTGGCGGCAAGGTCAAGTCGTAGACCCGGCGTTTCTTCGGATCGCCCAGCACGTCGTATGCGACGTTGATGCGCTGCATCTTGCGATTTGCACGCAATCGCTGCGCCTCCGGTACGACGTCCGGATGGTACTTGAGGCACAAGGCGCGATATGCCTTCTCGACCACTTCTGGTTCTGCGTCGCGTGCAACCTGCAAAATGCTGTAGTGATCCACGCCTTTCCCTTCCCTTGGCCCTCAGTGACGCTCGCACGTTCCTGCCGGAACGAGGGACGAGTCTAGGTACATCTCTACCACTTCCGGACAGCCCTTGGTGGCGAGTAGCTTCGTGTCGGAACATATGCTGACCAGCACTTGCGTTGTCGGCGCCGTATCCGCCTCGCCCACTGTCTCATCGGGAGGTCGAGTCGGCTCCACTGGAGTCACGGGAGCACTCTCGTGCTTCAGGGCCCCGACCATGAAGGCACGCCAAGTCTTTGCCGGGATGCTGCCCCCCGTCACCTTTTCGCCATGAACCTTCGTCATCTCGACCAGGCCATCGCGGAATCCGACCCAAACCGCACAGGACAGGTCATCGGCGTAGCCGACGAACCAGGCGTCTCGGTACGATTGAGTGGTCCCCGTCTTGCCCGCTACCCAGGTCCCGGGGATCTTCGCAGCTGTGCCGGTTCCGTTCTCCACAACGTCGTGAAGCATCAGCGACGCCTGTACGGACACCGTCTTGGGGATGACCTGCTCGGACGTCAGCGCCGGTTCGTAGACCAGCTCGCCTTGGTCGTCGGTCACCCTCACGATGCCTGTCGGCTCGATGCGGTAGCCGCCGGATGCGATCGTCCCATAGGCGGACGCCATCTCCAGCGGGGTGACGCCAGTGCTCAGACCGCCAAGAGCAATCGCAGGATTCGCCTGGATGGGGCTCGCGATGCCCATCTCCCTGGCGGTAGCCGCGACGTCCTCGGGGCCGACCTGCATGATGAGACGAGCGTAGACCGCGTTCACGGACCAGTTAGTCGCCGCGCTCAACGTCAGGCGTCCCTCGGTGAAGGCGTTCTCGTAGTTCTCGACGTTCCAGACCCCGTCCTCGACTCGCACGGAGTAGGGCGATGCGTCGAACTGCTGCTCCGGCCGCACCCCCTCTTCGAGAGCGCACACCAGTACGAATGGCTTGAATGCAGACCCCGGCTGTCTGTGACCCTGCGCAGCGAGGTTGAACTGATTCCCCTGAAAATCACGCCCGCCGACCATCGCGGCCACTTGCCCTGTTCTGTAGTTGACGGCCACGAGCGCGCATTCCGGATCGTCGAGATTCGGTAGCTGGGAGCGCACCGCCTTCTCTGCAGCCGCCTGGAGAGCCGGGTCGAGCGTCGTATGAACGCGAAGCCCGCCCTTGAAGACTACGTCTGCGCCGAGGCGGTCAATCAAGTCCTGCTTGACCCATTCCACGAAGTAGGGAGCCGTGTCCGGCACTTCGCGAGGTGGAGCCAGCACGAACGGCGCGTCGCGCGCGGCAATCTCTTCGGCCTGCGAGATGTAGCCGAGATCGCGCATCTTCGACAAGACGACGCCGCGTCGTTCGATCGCAACCTCCGGTTCGTCGATCGGCGAGTACCGTCCAGGAGACCGGACGAGACCGGCGAGTAGGGCACACTCGGCTAGATCGAGCTGAGAAGCCGACTTGCCGAAGTAGTTCCTCGCAGCGCTCTCCACACCGTAGGATCCATGGCCGAAGTACACCGTGTTGAGGTATGTCTCCAGCACCTGATCCTTGTCGGTGCGGGCCTCGAGCTGGAACGCGAGAAGCGCCTCGCGAACCTTTCGCTCAAGAGTTCGCTCGCCCTGGGTGCACAGGATCTTCACGACTTGCTGGGTGATGGTGCTCCCACCCTGTGCAACAACACCTTCTTCGGCGTTCTCGTGAAACGCTCGGACGATCGCCCTGACATCCACACCTTTATGCGAATAGAAACGCTCGTCTTCGATAGCCACTACGGCGTCGCGCAATGGAAGGGGGATGTCCTCAAGCGGTACGACAGTGCGATCTTCCTCGCCGTGCCACTCCGCGATCACGGAACCGTCGGCAGCATAGACGATCGAGGTGCGCGCGGTGTTCTCGGCGCTACCGGCGAGGTCGATGTCCGGCAGACTGAGCGACATGCGGTAGAGGTAGACGCTCGCGCCGAGCAGCAACAGAAGCACGACGACAAGTGCCGCGGCGAGCACCTTTAGCATTGACGCGAGACGGGAGGAGACGCGCACCTGACCCCCATGCCCTGTTCGTGTCGAGTACACTCTTTTGCGGGAAGGCACCGCGTCGACGAGATCGACTTCCGATGGATGCCTTGCCGCCGACGAAACCTGGACTTATCCATGTTAGCACGCAAGGATGCGCCCGCAGAGCGGGACAGGACGACCCTCATCTCGCGCGCGGCAGGCGAGGTGTTCGCGCTTTGGCGACACGCTTTGGGCCGCGGCGCGCACCTGGTTCGCGAAGGCGCAGAATCGACGGCTTCGCTCGCCAAGCGCTACGGCCAGAATGTCCGAACATCGCTCCTCGAACCCACGGCTGCAGAAACGGAACCGACCAAGCCACTGGTGTTGGTGGGCACGACGGCGCTCGCCATCGGTATCGTCGGCACTGTGTTCATCGGACGAGACGCCCTTGGTCAAGCCGTCGCAAGTGCGGCGGTCATGGCCCTCTGGTGCACCGCCCGCCTCGCCCTCATGACCATTGCAGCCGAAGCGAAGACGCTCGCAGATCGCCGTGCCGTCACTCGCGCTTGGGCACTCGGCCTTCTGCCCTACGTGTTCGCTGTGTCGCCGCTGCTTCAATTCGCCGCCTGGTTGCTGTCCATCGGCCTCGCGTTCCGCACGCTGGAAGCGGGCCGGTTCCGGCGCCGCCGCGTCGTCTGGTGTCTTGCATGGGGCTATGGTTCCCAGGCGCTTGCCGTCGTAGCCGCCTGGCTGACCAGGAATGCTTTCATTGCCGGCGCTGTCCTCGAGCGCTGATTAGGCTTGTCTGAGCTTGGGCCTTTCGGCGTTTCGAGCCGAAACCTCGGCCACGAGGACGCCGCCTAGGACGAGCGATGCACCCAGCCACTGGATCCAAACGAACCGGTCGCCGAGAAGAATCGCTGCGAAAGCGATCGTGAACAGGGGCTCGAAAGTCGAAAGCAGCGAGGCCTGCCCGACACCCAGGCCGCGTATGGCAGCCGGTACAAGAAGATGGCGGCGAACGTCGGAAGAACGAGGATGGCCGCGAGTACGAGCCACACGGAAGGATCCCAATCGGAAGGCAGCAACGGTGTTCTCGATGCAAGCGCGGCGGCGCTGGCCGCCACGGCCGTGAACCCGAACATGTAGGTCATGAGCACGAGTCTGGACCGACCGGGCAGCAGTCGAGAACTCAACACGCTGAAGTTAGCATAGCCTGCCGCAGAGCCGAGTCCGAGCAGAACGCCCAGCAACCCGATGCCACCGACCTCCGAGAAAGGGTCCACGACGAGCACGCAGCCCCCGAATGCCAGCACCACTCCGGCAAGACGCGATCTCCCCAAGGGAGGCCCGCCGACCAGTGGATCCGCCAAGGCGACCATCGCCGGGTAGGTGTACAGGAGTATCGCAGCGATCGAGGCCGGGATGACTCGGAGGGCGAAGAAGAAGCATATCGATGCGGCACAGTACCCCGCCAGCGACAGAAGCGCGTAGCGCGCGACATCACTTCGCGGCACCCTCAGTGCTCCAGGGCGCCTGAGTACAGCGTAGGCCCCGAGCAGAGCGGTCGCCACGGTGAACCTCCACACCAG
>JAOUET010000193.1 GCA_029858605.1 Coriobacteriia bacterium
GAAGGCTTCCGGGTGACCGAGCCGCTCGAGGCGATCGTGGATCAGCACCCACGCGCAGTCGCGATCGCCGAGTTCGCATCTGCCGTCGGAGACCCCGCCGCACGGGCCGTTCATGATGCCTTTCGCGCAGCGGGTGACGGGACAGATCCCGGCCGTTTCGCCAAGGACGCACTTGCCGCATGCGGAACACTCCGCCTGCCAGCTTGCCAGGCCCCTGGCGGCCCCGATGAACAGGGTGTCCAGGGCGGGGTATACCGGCACTTCGATAGTCGACGCCAGAAGAGCGACTCCCGCGCCGCAGCCGAGCGACAGCACCGCATCGCAGGTTCCGAAATCGAGTTGCTCTATGTACTCCGGCTCGCACTGCCTCTGCAGCACGCACCCTGCAAACTCGACCGAAGTGCCCTTGCGTGACGTTGCCAGCCGAAGGTACTCGGCCAGAGTCTCGACCTCTTTCTCGCCGCCTGCGAGTGCGACGGCGGCACACGTGTTGCAGCCCACGAGAAGCACGCGTTCGTGATGAGAGACCATCGACACGATCTCCGGGATGGGTTTCTGTCTTGCGACGATCACAGGTGTGCCAGCTCCTCATCATCGGCTTCGTGGATGACGGCGATCGCGTCCGTGATTCCGATGTCGGACAGGGCCGCCTTGATGTGCGCCAGGCGCTGAGCTACGAGAGTGCGCGCGTGGGGGAAGCGGCAGGTCGATTCGACGCAGCCTGCGAACACGATTCGCGACGCACCCGTCCTCAGGGCCTCGATGACGTTGCGCTCGCTTACTCGCAGGAGGCACGTGGTGACGTGCGTGCGAACGTCGGTACCGGATATTTCCGGCAGGATGGGCGTGCATCCGCACGCGAACACTAGCGTCGTGTTCATGCCGTGCCCCACGAGAAGTCGCTCCACTCGGCGAGACAGGTCGTCCTCCGAGTAGCCTTCGAGGGCGATCGCCTGTGCGGGACATTGCGAAGCGCACGCTCCGCACGCGTGACACGCCTCGGCGTCGAAGTACACGTATCCTCCGACCTTGATGCTCGGAGCGCCGTGCGGGCAGATACGCATGCAGGTGAGGCATGCGGCACACTTCTCGCGTGTCAAGCGCGCGCCCGTCGTGCACGACAGGCACCGCTGTGCTTCGCGCGCAGCTTCGTACTCCGTGTAGCCGAGTTCGACTTCGTCGAACGTCTCGATGGCTTCGAAGAACTCGAGCCGCTCCATCTGTATTCGGCGGCGCGTCTCCAGCTTGGAAGCCATTGTCTCGGGCACCTTGCCGAGCACGGCGTTCTCCTCGTCGAGTTCGTGGAGCATGTGCTCGTCATCGGTGAGACTTGCGACTATGGCGGCTACAGCACGGTGACCGGCTGCGATCGCGTCGATGACCTTCGTGGGTCCGCTGACGACGTCCCCCGCGGCGAAGACCCGCTCCGTGGGTGTTTCGAGATTCATCGGGTCGACCACGGGTGCGCCTCGCTGCGTCAGCTCGAGCCCGAGGTCGCCGACTTCGGCGGACTGCCCGATGGCGAAGATGATCGTGTCGGCTTCGAACTCCTGCTCGACAGACTCGTCGAACTGCGGAGAGAAGCGCTTCTCGGCATCGAAGACGGACGTGCAACGCACGGCGCGAAGGCCGCGCACCTGCTCCTCGCCGGTGACGCCGCGGGGTCCCCAAGAGCAGTGGATCTTCACACCCTCCTTCTCGGCTTCCTCGATCTCGAGATCGGAAGCGGGCATCTCTTCGTCGGATTCGAGGCAGACCACGTGCACGTCCTTCGCGCCCTGTCGTATCGCGGTTCTCGCGACGTCCATGGCGACGTTGCCGCCCCCGACGACCACTACGCGTGGTCCGAGATCGATCTTGTCGCCGCGAGAGCTTGCCTCGAGGAACGGTAGTGCGGTGATGACTTGCGGAAGGTCCGCACCGTCGATGGGCAGACCGCGACTGCCTTGCAGACCGGTCGTGACGAGGACCGCATCGAACTGTTCGGCAAGGTCGGCCACCTCCACGTCGCGGCCGACGCGGACTCCCGTGACTGTCTGCACGCCGTGCGCGAGGATGTAGTCGATGTCCTTGTCGAGCGCATCGTCCGGCAGCCGGTAGTTTGGGATGCCGTACCGCAACATCCCTCCTAGCAGGGGTTTCTCCTCGTAGATGGTGACTTGGTAACCGAGCTTAGCGAGGTCGTGCGCGGCTGTGAGACCCGTCGGCCCGCTTCCAACGATCGCTACTCGCTCAGGTCGTGCCAGCGGCTTGCGTGGCGCGGGGTAGGCTCCATAGTCCGCGGCGGCCCTCTTGAGCTGGGCGATTGCGATGGGTTCGTCGAGCAGACAGCGCCGGCACTCGTCCTCGCACGGCCTGAGGCATATCCGACCACACACGGAGGGCAAAGGATTGCGCTCGAGTACGATCTCGAGAGAGTCGGTGAAGCGACCCTCGGCGATGGCGGTTAAGTACGCTGGCACGTCCACGTGCACCGGGCAGGCCGATCTGCACGGGGCGAACAGGCGCTGGCCACCCTCGCTTGTGTAGAGTCCTTGCGGTATGCGGGTCGTGCTCACTGTGACCACCATGTCCCCACGTGCCGGCGCGGGTCGAGACTCGTTTCTACCCCGCCAGCTTCTTCGTGAATGCCGGAATGTCGGCGGCCTCGTACGGTCCGACGACGATGTCCCAGCCTTCCAGTTCCTCGGACAGTTCGCCGCTGATCTGCGCGACAGCGCCCGGGATGACGACTTTGCGATGTCCGACCTGCTCGGTGATGCCTGACTCTTTGACGAACTTCGCGATGTTCTCGGGAACGAACTTGCCGGCGGCCCATGCCGTCAGCACGGACAGACCTTCCGAATCAACCACTCCCAGATATGCGGATATCTTCGCGGACTCGATCTCCGAGGAGACGATGAAGTAGGTGAGAGAGAAGTTGGTGGTTATGAAGAAAGGCGAGTCCGAGTCGGGCGAGCCGATCTCGTAGATCTTGGATTCGGCTCGCATGGGGCGTTGCGGATCCGTGTATATGTTCTGGCGCAGGACGAGCAGGGGCAGCATCCGCCAGGCCTCGGGGCCCGATAGCACGATGATGCTGCCGTACTTGAGCAAATCGGATGCCGCGTAGACGGCCTCGAGCATGGCGTCGCCGCCGGAGACCTCACCCGGGAACGTGATGGTCGGGTACCCGAGTGCTGCGAACTTCTGCTTCAGCGCGGCGCGGCGCGCGAAGACGTGGTCGCGCAGAGCTGCGCCAGCTGTCGCCGGGGCACTGTCGATCACGAGATCCTTCAGGCCTGCCGCGGCGGCCTTCTCGGTCAGAGCGCTCACGGCCTCGAGACCTTCGGCGCGTACGGCCAAGGGGCACTCGTGCTTCTTGGCCAGCTCGATCATCGCATCTGCATTCTCGGACGTCGCCGCATG
>JAOUET010000194.1 GCA_029858605.1 Coriobacteriia bacterium
CGCCCATTCTCCTATATCGTGCGTGATTCGGGTACCATCGGAACGTCCGCTACACCGCCTCATGAATGCGAGTCCGATGGACACGTCGCAAGCCATCCCGAACCTCCACGCCGTGATACTGGCCGGCGGGAGCGGCGCTCGCTTCTGGCCGCTCTCGCGAGAACTCTCGCCCAAGCAGATGCTGGACATCTTCGGCGGAGTGAGCCTCATCTCGCGGGCCGTGCATCGGATAGCACCCTTGCTGGAACCCGGCAACCTTCACGTGCTCACGAACGAGCGCCTGCTCGACGAGCTGCGCAACCATCTTGCGGCACAGGAGGACATCGACACCGGGACAATCGACTTCCTGGCAGAGCCGACGGCACGCAATACCGCTCCGGCGATAGCGCTGGCCGCCGCGTACCTGTTGCAGCAAGATCCCGAGGCCATGATGATCGTGCTGCCTTCGGACCACCTGCTCGAGGACGGGCCTGTGTGGGAGTCCGCAGTCCGGCTCTCGTGTGATGCGGCCGAGGGCGGTGCGCTCGTCACGATCGGCCTGACACCCACACACGCCGAGACGGGCTACGGCTACATCCGCGCCGGGCGCCCGATGCCCGGGCTGGCCGAAGGCGAGCTGCGCGTCTGCGGCGCGGACCGCTTCGTCGAGAAGCCGGATGCCGAAACCGCCCGCCGCTACCTGGAGGGCGGCGACTACCTTTGGAACTCTGGCATGCTTGTCGCGTGTGCGGCCAGCGTGCTCTCGCAGCTGCGCTCGGTGGGACGCCGCAAGGCGACGCCCGACTCGAGCCACGGCGAGATCATCGCCCGAGTGGCCGAAGAACTCGCCGCCATGACGCCTGCCGAGTGGCTCGCCCGCGACGCTCGAGACCGCTATACCTCGCTGCCGTCCGTGCCCTTCGACAAAGCCGTGCTTGAAGTCTCGGAGCGCGTCGCCGTCTTGCCGGTATCGCTTTCCTGGTCGGACGTCGGCTCTCTGCTTTCTCTGGAGAAGCTTGCGGAAGCCGACGACCGCGGCAA
This sequence comes from Coriobacteriia bacterium, assembly GCA_029858605.1. Classification (GTDB taxonomy): domain Bacteria; phylum Actinomycetota; class Coriobacteriia; order Anaerosomatales; family JAENZW01; genus JAENZW01. The sequence continues at coordinate 1,021 of JAOUET010000194.1, forward strand.
CGTACTCGTCGGGAACATCCTCGACGTGGACTCGCACGGCGTGATCGGGTACTCGGCAGACCGTCTCGTCGCGACGCTCGGGCTCGACGATCTCATCATCGTGGATACGACCGACGCCACGCTCGTGGCCGCCAAGGACCGCACACAGGACGTGCGGCTCGTCGTCGAAGCGCTCAGGGCGGCCGGTGCGCCGGAAGTGGTTTCGTCCAGGTCGTCCCTTCGGCCATGGGGGTCCTGGACACTGCTCATGAAGGCCGACCGGTTCCAGATCAAATCGATCGAGGTGCTGCCGGGCAAGCGCTTGTCGCTACAAAGCCACGAGAAACGCAGCGAGCACTGGGTCGTGGTTGATGGCGAAGCGGTCGTCGAGCGCGATGGCGAGACGGCGACGCTGGCCGCCAACGAATCCGCGTTCATCCCGCCGGGCACGAGGCACCGACTCGGCAACGCCGGTGACACGACGCTGCAGGTCATCGAAGTCGCCGTTGGGGACTATCTTGAAGAAGACGACATCGTCCGCTTCGAAGACGACTGGGGACGAGAGGGAGGCACCGAGTGACCAAGCGAGCGCTCATCACCGGACTGACGGGACAAGATGGCTCCTACCTGGCCGAACTCTTGGTCGAGAAGGACTACGAGGTGTGGGGGCTCATGCGCCGTTCGTCCTCGGAGAGCACGGAACGCATAGACGACTTCATCGACAGCGTGCGAATCGTCGGCGGGGACCTACTCGACCAGACATCTCTGTTGGATGCGATCGAGGAGTCACAGCCCGACGAGGTGTACAACCTCGCGGCTCAATCCTTCGTTCACGATTCGTGGACGGAGCCGGTATACACGGCCGACGTCGACGCCCTGGGTGTGACCCGGCTGCTCGAGGCAATGCGTCGCGTGAAGCCCGATGCGCGCTTCTACCAGGCGTCTTCGAGCGAGATGTTCGGCAAGGTGCACGAAACACCGCAGACCGAGAAGACGCCGTTCCACCCTCGCTCGCCATACGGCGTGGCCAAGATCTACGGGTACTACATCGCGGTGAACTACCGCGAATCCTACGACATGCACGCGAGCAACGGCATTCTGTTCAACCACGAGTCGCCCCGCCGAGGAATCGAGTTCGTCACCCGCAAGATCACGGACGGCGTCGCCCGCATCGCAACGGGCCGCGCAACTGAGCTGGCACTGGGCAATCTGGATTCGAAACGCGACTGGGGTTTCGCGGGCGACTACGTGGAGGCCATGTGGCTCATGCTCCAGCAGGACGCCCCCGACGACTACGTCGTGTCCACCGACGAGGCGCATAGCGTGCGCGAGTTCTGCGAGATCGCGTTCGCGCGCGTCGGATTGGACTGCGAGGAGTACGTCGTGCAGGACCCGCGCTTCATGCGCCCGGCCGAAGTCGACATCCTCCTCGGCGATTCGAGCAAAGCTAGAAGAGTGCTCGGCTGGGAGCCGAAGGTGAGCTTCCGCGAACTCGTCGAGATGATGGTGGACGCCGACATGGAGCGGTACTCGACAGGCGGATAGCGCCCTACCTGCGCATGAATCGGCGGTAGAGCGCGAGGTGTCGCTCGATAGACGCCGTCGACGAGTACTCGTCCAGCGTGCGGTGTCTGGCCTTCTCCCCCATGGCCTCCGCGGCGTCGGTGTCGGTCATGAGATCGGCGATCGCTGCGGCTAGCGCCTTCGGATCTCCAGCCGTGACCAGGCGAATCTCCTCGTAGTCCTCGTAGAGCTCCTCCACGCCTTCCACGCGAGACGCCACGATGGGTCTTCCCAGAGCAGCAGCTTCGAGCAGCGACGTGGGGACACCCGGCGCGGTCGAAGGGAAGACGGCAACCGCAAGTTGCTTCAGAACCGCCGGAACGCTGTCGACCCAGCCGATGTAGCGCACGCGCGACGAACGGACGTCGTCCTGGATCCGTTTGAGCAGCGGGCCTTCACCGGCGATGATCACCTCGGCCATCACCCCACGTGCGTCGAGTATGGCCGAAGCGGCCACGAGGTGTTCCAGTCCCCTGCTCTCCTCGATCCTCCCCCCGTAGCCGACGAGCGGTCCGATCGGCCGCTGAATCTCGATTCCCGCCTGCCTGGACTGCTCCATGACCTCGCCGATGTCGATCGACGGCGGATCGACCATCAGGTGATCGGGAGGCATACCCTCGTCGACGAGCCTCTTCGCCAAGTCACGACAGTCGACGATGGCCGCTGCCGACAGGTGCATCGTGCGGACGTCGGCCCAGCGACCGACCGCGCGAGAGATTGGCCCCGCGCCCATCCTCGGCCAGTCCGTACACGGAATCGTGTTGATGGCCGCCACTCGCATGTCTCGGGCAGCCCAGCGCGCGATGATGTCGGCCTCGACTCCGACCGAGTGCACGAC
>JAOUET010000195.1 GCA_029858605.1 Coriobacteriia bacterium
GATTGCCGCGATGTTGGCGGCCAGACGGCGTTCGAAAGTAGCCCGATTGCGACCCTTGAGGCCGATTTCGTGGTAGTGGATCAGGGCAGCGCGCTCGAACATGGCGCGCACCGCTACTTGAAGCTGTCCTGCACCCGCTCGTAGGAGACGTCGCCTTCCGCGACTTCCTCCATCGCGAGGGTCAGCGGCTTGGTTCTCGTCAGCGCCGCGATCTGCGAAGCCGACATCGACAGAAGCGCCTGATCGCGCACGCCGTGAATCATCTCGTTGATCTGGCGAGCACGCTTCGCTGTCACTATGCAAAGCGTGTATTTCGAATCTACCTTCGAGAGGAGCAAATCTATCTCAGGCCTAATGACCATCCGGGAATTCAGTCCTTCACTTCTTCGGGGTCTCGGGAATCGTGTCCCTCGTCGCACTCGGAATCCTGGCCGCAATCGCGCGCCGTGACGCGTTTGATGATCGATTCCAGCTCGTCCGCCGCTCGGCGAACGTCATCATTGATTACCACAAAGTCATACGTACCCGCAAACAGCATCTCGACTTCCGCCGTCCTGAGCCGCCTCTCTACCTCTTCGGCTGTCTCCGCCCCTCGGCCCTCTATCCGGCGTCTCAACTCATCGAAAGACGGTGCCGATATGAACACGAGCACCGACTCCGGCACCCTGTCCTTCACCTGCATGGCACCCTGAGGATCTATCTCCAGCACCACGGCCTTTCCTTCGGCCAGGGCTTTCTCGACGCACTCGCTCGGTGTGCCGTAGCGGTTCCCGTGAACCTCCGCCCACTCCAAGAGCCCGCCCTCGGCGATCAGACGGTCGAATTCGGCCGAGGACAGGAAGAGGTACTGCTGCCCGTCGACCTCGCCGGGACGCGGTTCGCGCGTGGTAGCCGACACGGAGACCCAAATGTCTGGGACCCTGTCGGCCACAGCCTTGACCAGGGTCCCTTTTCCGGCCCCCGAAGGGCCGGACACTATGAACAACGTGCCGGCGCTCCTGCGCCTGCGCGGCATGATCTCTTGGTCGAGGAACGAGAAGTGCGGCTAGCCCAAGCGCTCCATAAGCGCTTCGCGCTGACGGGCCCCCAGGCCCTGCACGCGACGACTCCCCGATATCTCGAGCTCGCTCATGATCTTGCCGGCCTTTGCCTTGCCATATCCAGGCAGGCTCTCAAGCAGCGTCGAGACCTTCATGCGAGCGACGATCGGATCATCGCTCCTAGCCATGACCTGTCTGAACGACATCTCGCCGTTCTTGATCCTGGCACGAAGCTCGGCACGCTTCTGACGCGCTTCCGCAGCTTTCTTGAGAGCAGCCTGTCGGTCGGCATCCGAAAGGTTGGGAAGTGCCATGGTTCCTCCTCGTCCTCGCCTAGGTGGAGCTTGCCCCACATCACCAGATTGTAGGCACAACCTCTGTGCAATGACAACCCGATTACCGTTGTGATGTTACGCCTGACCTGCGAGGATGCCAAGCCCTACCTTGCGAGGCGACGACTTCCGGGGGACACCACGGCTTCTCCCGCCGCGCAGAGGGGGCACTTTTCGGGCTCCCAGGACTCGACCTCGAGTCGAACCAGAGAAGTCAGGTCGACGTCGAAGACCTTCTCGCCACCGCGGTCGATGATTGACGCGACCCCCACGACTTCGCCCCCGGATTCCCGGACGAGATCGACGACTTCGGAAACAGAACCACCCGTCGTGACCACGTCTTCTACGACGAGAACGCGCGCACCGTGCGGTACTTCGAACGATCTCCGGAACCGCATGGCACCCTGCTCGCGCTCACTGAAGATGAAGTTGACGCCGAGGGCTTGCGCCACGGCAAAACCGATGATGATGCCGCCAACCGCAGGTGCGGCCACCAAGTCCAAGTCCAAGTCGGAAACCTTCGCCACCGCTGCTTCTGCGAGCCTTGTCGTCAATACCGTATCTTCGAGAACTCTCGCGCATTGCACGTAGCCCTCCGAGTGTCTTCCCGACGTCAAGATGAAATGGCCGCGCAGAAGCGCACCGGATTCTTCGAGGGCTTCGAGGACCTCGGCTGCACTCATCTCCATGGGCTCACTCCTCGGGGAAGATCGTTTCGACGGCTGCGGCAGGGTTCGCCGCTCCCGTGATGGGCCGTCCCACCACTACATGCGAGGCGCCGGCGGCCAGAGCCTCGCCGGGAGTCGCAACACGTGCCTGGTCGTCCGAGTCGGTGCCCGCGATGCGGACGCCGGGGGTGACAACCAAGGCTTCACTTCCAAGCAAGTCGCGCATCGCCGCGGCTTCGTGCGGCGAGCAGACGACTCCCTGCACTCCCGACGCACGCGCCAACGTCCCTAGAAGCTCGACATGCTCGGACGCGCTTCGCAGGACACCGACATCCTTGAGGGCCGCTTCGTCCATGCTCGTGAGCACTGTGACAGCGAGCACGTCGGGTGTCGAAAGACCGCACTCCTGAGATGCCTCGCATGCGCCTCGAACGGCGGCCTCCATCATGGCGCGACCACCGGAAGCATGCACCGTAAGCATCCCCGCGCCCGTTCGCGCGATCTCGCGTGCCGCACCTTCGACTTGATGAGGGATGTCGTGCAGCTTGAGATCCACGAACACTCGGAAGCCAAGATCCGCAAACCGACGGACGACCTCGGGCCCCTCGGAATAGTAGAGCGTCATTCCCACCTTGAGCCAGCTGACGTGACCGCGCAAAGACTGCGCGAGACCCAACGCAGTGTGAGCGTCCGTGTCGAGGGCAACGATCAACCTGTCGCGGATCGCGTCGCTCACTCGAACCACTCTTCCGCCGACGGCCTCGATCTCCCAGTCCACGCTCGTTCGCGATTCCCGCCGTGAATGTCGTGGATGTCCAACACCGGCGCCATGGCTTCCCCGTCGTTCTCCCAGACGTAGTTGAGTAGCGCGAACCGACCGTTCGCATCGACGTCGGCCGCGCTGAAGCTCGGCAAGGTTCCTTGATGGCTCGCACCGTCTTCGGAAACCGTCCACACCTCCGTATAGCCGCCCACAGCGGACGTGACGACCAATCCGTCCCTGCTTCGACCGTGAATCACCACGCAGCACGCAGATTCCAGATCGGGCACGTGATCGGGTCCCACAACGTTCCACGCATCGCCGGGTTCCGAACCGGGCCTGAGAGCCCGCAGCCAAGGGTAGTCTCCGGGGCGGCCTTCGTACCAAACGAGGATGTCGGCAAAGTCCAGCCAATCCACCCCGGACAGCACGTCGTCCTCCAGAAGGACCTGAGTGACTGTCTTCCCCGTGGCAGCCTCGACGACGACGAGCCGCCTGTCGAGCGCCACGGGATCCGAGACGCCATCCCGGTAGTAGTCTTCCCACTCGGACGAGGCTACTTGAT
>JAOUET010000025.1 GCA_029858605.1 Coriobacteriia bacterium
GAGGGGTGCGTTCCGTGCACGTGGCCACACTGTGGTCGACCGACGACGATCGCGTACGGTGCGAGCTATGCCCCAATGCCTGCCGAATCGCCGAAGGGCACACCGGCATCTGCGGTGTGCGCAAGAACGTCGATGGGTCGCTGTTCGCTGTCACCTACGGTCAGATCTCGTCGATCGCTGCGGATCCGATAGAGAAGAAGCCGGTGTTCCACTACTTCCCCGGCACTTTGGTACTGTCGATCGGGAGCGTCGGCTGCTCAATGAAGTGCGGGCACTGTCAGAACTGGCGCATATCGCGCGCCGACCCCTCGGACGACGGCGTCGATCTGCACTACCTCGAGCCGTCCGTCGTCGTCGACATGGCACGCAAGTATCGTTGCCCTGGGGTCGCCTTCACCTACAACGAGCCGATCATATGGGCAGAGTACGTCGCAGATGTCGCGCGGATGTGCCGCAAGGAGGGCCTCTTCACGATCATGGTCACCAACGGGTATGTGACCGAGGCGGGCTTGGACTTTCTCGGCGGGCTCATCGACGTGTGGCGAGTCGATCTCAAGGGGGCAAGTGACGAAACCTATCGCAAGCTTTGCAAGGTTCCCAGCGTCAAGCCCGTCAAGGAGATGGCCGAACGTGCTCGACACTACTGGGGCATGCACGTCGAGGTAGTGACGAACGTCGTTCCCACGGTCAACGACTCGCCCGAGGAACTTCGAGCGATGGCGACCTGGATCGCCGAAGGCCTCGGCACCGATACGCCATGGCACATCACGAGGTTCTTCCCGTATCTCGACTACTCCGACCTGTCGCCAACTCCTGTCGAGACCCTGCGAATGGCCCGGGCGGTCGGCGAGGAGGCGGGTCTGCAATTCGTTTACCTCGGCAATATCGACGAGTCGGGCGGCGAGAACACGTTCTGTCCGTCGTGCGGCGCGGTCGCCATCCGCCGTTCCGGGTACACCATACTTGCGAGAAACATGCGCGAGGGTGTTTGTGCGAGATGCGGTGCCGAACTCAACATCGTTGAGTGAGTTTGCACTTGGGAGAGCACATGTCCGACGAGCAAGGGCACGAACCTATCACCGAGCCACGAGTGCTGGTGTTCTTCGACTACGCTTGACCGTTCTGCTACGTCGACCAGTTCCGGTTCGACAGACTCAGGGAAGACCGCGACGTCGAGGTCGTCTTGGTGCCTTTTGAACTCAGGCCGGACATGCCCGAAGAAGGCTGGCAGATGAGTGAGCTCGAGGCAGGTGGCCACTCCGACCGCGTCGAACAACACCTGTATCGGGTCGCCGAGCGCGACGGGTTCCCGATGATGGTCCCCGGCTTCCTGCCCAAGACTCATCTTGCATTGTCGCTCGGGGAGTTCGCTCGAGATCGCGGAGAGTCCAGCCACATTGCGGTGCACCATGCCATCTTCGGCGCGTACTTCGGGAAGGGGCTGGACATCGGTTCGAGGGACGTGTTGCTCCAGATTGCCGAGGAAGAAGGACTGGCCGCCGAGGAAGTCGGCAAGATGTGGCAGGAAGGTGCGTACGACGAGCGCCTCAAGCAGTTCCGACACGTGGCGATACACATGGGGCTCGACTCCACGCCCGCAGCTCTGATCTGTGACGAACTCCACATCGGTTCGCGTCCCTACCAGGTGTTCCGCGATTCGGTCGACCACTGTCTCGACGGGGCCGAGGAAGAGCCGAATGTCGAAACGGGCGCTGGCGCGGCAGGGGAAGGGCACAGTCCGGAAGGTAGGCCCGAGCTCTAGGCCGTGTCACATGCTCGAGGCAGGACGAAGCATTCGCAGCGCGGTATCATGATGGAACGCCGAACGGCGCGGGACGGGCCGTTCGAGAATGAGGGAGCATATGTGAACCCTTGCGTGGTAGTACCCACGTTCTGGACGCGGCGTCGAGGCCGCGTGACCGAGAACCTTCTCACAACGTACGACCACCCGACATCGATAGACGAAGAGGGCACGCTGGGGGCGTGTCTTCGCTCTCTTGAGCACGTCGAAGGCCTGGGCAAGGTCGTGGTTATCGTTGCGGCGACGGATCCGCGAATCGAGCATACGGCCGAAGATCGGGTCCGCGACATCCTGGGCGATTACCCCGGGATCGACACGCTGCTGTTCGGCCCGGCCGAACTAGGGTCTTTGCACCGGCGCCTGGAGCAGGTGGAGTTCGCCGACATGATCCACGGTGTGAGCCTCGTCGGCTACGGTGCGGTCCGGAACGTCGGGCTCATAGCCGCTGCAGTACTTGCGAGCGAGGCCTTGGTGTTCCTGGACGACGATCAGATCATCAGCGACACGTCCTTTCTCGAGTGTGCCATGGAAGGGCTCGGCGCCTCCCTTGGCGACGGCAGGAAGATACTCGCGAAGACCGGCTACTACACGGACACCGAGGGGCGGTATCAGCGCCACAGCGAACCACGGCTCGCGGACATGTTCTGGAGAGGAGAGGATGGGTTCAACGACGCACTCTCCATCGTGGATGCCCCTCCCCGGATGAGAGAGACACCCGTGGCGTTCGGTGGGTGCCTGGCGCTACATCGGGACATGTTCTGCAACGTGTCCTTCGACCCATGGGTGCTAAGAGGCGAGGACATCGACTACGTGATCAACGCGCGGATGCATGGCGGAGACGTGTTCCTGGACGGCGAGTGGAGTGTCATCCACAAGCCCCCGATGCTCGAGAGCGAGGCTCTGCAGTTCAGGCAGGACGTGTACCGCTTCGTATACGAGCAGCGCAAGATGGAATTCGCGAAATCCCAGGTCGACCTTAGGCAGGTCACGCCCGAATCGCTGATGCCGTACCCTGGTCCCTTCGTGACCTCAAGCGTCACGTGGCGCGCGATGGCGACGGCTCTCTTGCGCGGGATCACGTCGAAGAGGGGTACCGGCTACCTCCGAATCGCCCGGACAGCCGCGAGAGATGCTGCCGAATACGCTCGGACGAACTGCCAGAACTACTTCGATTTCCAGCGGCGCTGGCCGATGCTGATGGAGCGCATCTGGGGCGACGATCCACTGCGTTCCTTGTTCATGGGCGAGCGGCGTGTCGATCGTTCGGCGATCAGCGGGCGGTTCCCAGTCGTTCGGGGTGAGTGAAGGCGCAGTGCCTTCGGCCTACACTGCAGTAGCCGTCGGACTTGCAGCCGGCGTCTTGTCCGGCATGTTCGGCGTGGGTGGTGGAGTCGTGACGACGCCGGCGATCCGGCTGCTCTTCGACGCTCCCGCACTGATCGCGGTAGGCACACCGCTTCCGATCATCATCCCGACTGCGGCGGTAGGGGCCATAGCATACGTGCGTCGTGGACTTGCGGACGTGCGTGCGGGCGCCACCATTGGTGCCGCTGGAGCCGTGTTCTCCGTGGCGGGAGCGTTCCTCAGCGAGATCGCTGGGGGATCGTTGGTCATGTACGCGACTGCGGCACTTATCCTGTATATGGCTGTGGATCTGGCACGACATGCGATGTCGCGGGGATCGACAGCGGATGGCGCGGCAGCCGAGGGGTCCTCGGGGTCTGATGTGCCGAAACCGCCTTGGATACACCTCGCCGGACTCGGTGTTGTCACAGGTCTCTACTCGGGGTTCCTTGGTCTCGGCGGTGGTTTCATCGTGGTCCCACTACTCGTCCGATGGCTGCGCTATCCCATGAAGCGCGCGATCGGCACCAGCCTCGTAGCGATCGCGCTTCTGGCCGTGCCGGGTACCGTGGCGCACTGGACGCTGGGCCACGTGGACGCCGCTCTCGCGGGTTGGCTGACGCTGGGAGTCGTTCCGGGAGCGCTCATCGGGGCCAAGCTTACGGCGCTGGCGCGCGAGATCCACGTTGAGATCGGCTTCGCCGTGCTCCTCGTCGTGACGGGTGCGGTCCTGGCATTGAACGAGGCGGGTGTGTTCTTGTGAGCGCTCTGCGTCTCCACACGGCCTCTGCCGAAGACCTGGACCGGCTGTGGCCGACTCTGAGGTCGACGCACCTGTTTCCCTCGCGCGAGGACCTCGTGCGCTTCCACGCTTCGGGACCGTGGCGTGTGTTGATAGGCTCCACCGGCAGGGCGGCGCTGCTTGCTCGGTGGCGCGACCACCTTGGCATCCTGGCGGTACGCGGGTTGTGGTGTTCTGAGCACGAGGTCGGCGACGCGATGCGGCAACTGCGGGATACGGCCGCACGTCAAGGCTTCGACACCCTTCTGAGTCCGCTGTTGGTGGAGGCTGCGGCGGCGCCATATCTGAGTGCGGGCCTGTCGGTACGCGAGCGAATCGTCGCGTTTCGAGCAAACGCGCGGGGGATCGAAGGGCTGGAGTCGATCGCGCCACGCGGCATCACCCTCAGGAAGGGAGTGCCGGCAGACATCGCGAACATCCTTCGCCTCGACGCGCGATGTTTCGACGACTTCTGGAGGTACGGACCGAAGGAGTTGTCCGAGTACATGAGCGTTCAGCGGGTCGTGGTTGCCGAGTGCTCGGCGGATTTGGTCGGGTATACTCTCTGCACTGTCGAAGAGGGCTGCGGGACGCTCGGACGTCTCGCCGTGGATTCCGTGCATAGACGTCGCGGTGTGGGGTTTGCGCTTCTTGTGGAAGCTCTCGGTTGGATGGTGCGCATCGGTGCAGGCGCAGTGAGCCTTTGCACGCAGGAAGCCAACGAGGCATCCAGGGCGCTCTACGCGAGCGCGGGACTGAAGGAGCAGCGGGAGCGCCTGCTGTTCTTGCAGTGCCCAACAGGTCTTGGCGGGTCCTCCCGGGTCGAAGAAGGCCAATGATGCATACGCGCAGGATCATCATCGACATGCTGCTGCTGTTCGCGGTGACGGTGCTCGCTGTCGTCACCGCCTACGTGGTGGTCGTGTCGGACGCACCTCAGTGGCTGCTGATGACCGCGCTCAGTGGCCTGACGCTTGTGGCGATGGGCAGTGTCGTGGCGAGGTTCGTGCGTCGCCCCGACCACCTGCGGGCGCAGCAGTCGCACAAGATCCTGGAGATCGCCAACGAAAGCCTAGGCTACCTTCGCAAGGGCCTGAACGAGCAAACGGCGGGGGCGGTTTGCAGGATCATCCTCGTGGAAACCGAGGTGGCAGCGGTAGCTATCACTGACACCGACCACGTGCTCGGGTTCGCCGGGACGGGCGAGAGCCATCATTCGGTCGGCGGTCCGATCATCACGCGCGCGACTCAAGAGACACTCCGGGACGGGAAGCACAGGATTCTGTATGCCAAGGAGGAGATCGGCTGTCCGTCGCCGGACTGTCTTCTCCGCGCTGCGATAGTCGTACCCCTGGAACAAGGTGCGGCTTCCGTCGGCACGCTGAAGTTCTACTACACTACCCCGAGACTTCTGAACGAGACCCAGGTGACACTCGCCGAGGGACTCGCGAAGCTCCTGTCGACCCAGCTCGAACTTGCCGAACTGGAGCGGCAGACGCGACTAGCGACTCGGATGGAACTCAAAGCGCTGCAGGCTCAGATCAACCCGCATTTCCTCTTCAACACGATAAACACGATTGCGATGATGATTCGAACGGATCCCGACCGCGCGCGGGACCTCCTTCGGCAGTTCGCCGCCTTCTACAGGCGGACGCTCGAGGCAGGCGACCAGCTGATCACACTCGACCGAGAGCTCGAGTACGTCAGGCAGTACCTGCTCTTCGAGTGCGCTCGTTTCGGCGATCGCATTCGCGTGTCGGAGAGGGTCGCTCCGGACCTGCTGGGGTTCCTCGTGCCCGCCTTCGTGCTGCAACCGCTCGTGGAGAACGCCGTCAAGCACGGCATGCGCTCCGAGAAGATACTTCACATCGCTCTCGACGCGAGCAAGGACGACGGTCACGTGCTCGTCTCCGTCGCCGATGACGGTGTGGGCATCAAGGGCGAGGACCTTCCTCACGTGCTTGAACCAGGATTCGGCAAGGGGCTTGGAATCGCGCTCAAGAACGTGGACGATAGGCTGAAGGGGTACTTCGGCGGCGATTCCGGACTGGTCGTGCAGAGCTGGGAAGGCGAGGGCACGATCGTGACGATGCAGATCGCACGTTCAGGGGGGCCCGGGACACCCGAGTCGGAGATGGAGTGATGACCGGACAGGCCAAGCTGAAGGCACTTGTCGTCGACGACGAGGCACCCGCCCGCTCTGAACTACGCTACCTGCTGGACGAAGCCGGCGGCGTGGAAGTGGTCGGCGAGGCTTCCAACTCGGCGGAGGCGTTGCAGCTCATCAAGGCCATACCCTACGACGTGGTGTTCCTGGACATCGACATGCCTGGGCTTTCCGGCGTCGAACTGGCCGAAGTGCTCGCCGCGACGGACCGGCCTCCTTCAGTCGTGTTCGTCACCGCTCACGGAGAGCACGCAGTCAAAGCCTTTGAGGTGGCCGCCATCGACTATCTCGTGAAGCCGGTGGAGGTGTCGCGACTTCGCCAGTGTATAGAGCGCCTGCACCCTTCCGAGGAGGCTCCCGCACGAATCGAGCGCATTCCCGTTGAGAAGGCCGGCCGAAAGGTTCTGCTCCAGGTCGACGACATCTACTACATCATGGCCAAGGACGACTACTCGTACCTCCACACCGAGAAGGAGCGCTACCTGTCGACGATATCGCTTGCACAACTCGAGGCCAGGCTCGAGCCGCAAGAGTTCTTCCGCATCCACCGACGCTATCTGGTGAATCTGAGAAGAGTCCAAGAGGTCGTGCCGATGTACGGGGGCACCATGCTGCTCACGCTCAGCGATCCGGAATCCACACAGGTTCCTGTTTCCCGCCGCCGGGTTCCCTCTCTCAAGAAGGCCCTCGGACTGTGAGTTCCTACGCCGATGCGAAGTGCGTCGGTGTCCTGTCCGACACGCACGGAAGGCTCGACTCGGCGGCTGCAAGAGCCCTCGAGGGTGTCGACCTCATCGTGCACGCAGGGGATGTCGGTTCGGAGAGGATCCTGTTCGAGCTGCAGGCGATCGCGCCCGTCGTGGCCGTGCAGGGCAACATGGACGGCTTCTTCGCGAGCTGGCCCCTTGCGCCGACGGCATGGGTGAACGTGGCGGGGCGACGCATCTTCGTCACGCATCGTTTCGACCTGTCCGCCGGGCGCGCGCCCGGCGGTGCGGATGTCGTCATCGCGGGTCACACCCATCAGTCCAAGATCGCCTGGCTCGGTTCGACGCTGTTCGTCAACCCCGGTTCCGCGTCTCGCGGCCGTTCCGCCGATGGGCGCTCGACCGTCGCCCTCGTGTCCTTCGCCGCTGATCCCCTCTCCGCCGAGATCGTCGAACTTTCCAGTCTCTAGTCACCCGAAGCGCCTGATATTGTCTTGTCTCGATCGCAATCCGTATGGTCGTAGTACGTTTTCGGTGCTCTCAAGATCGTCCCGGTCGAGGCCGTTGGCATCATCGGCTTCTTGAAGACATTGAATCTCCCGAGCCGATTCGCCTTCCCAGCAGCCGCCATCGCTATTATCATCTTGAGCAAGCTTGATGGTGGACTGGCAAGGACCGTGGACGGAATCCGGACATGTATCCACGGCGACACGCACGGGGTAAGGACACACGCACAGGCTCGACAGGACATCCGATCTCTTCGACACGGGCACAAGATGGTGAGCCCGTTTCCCTAGGCCTTCAGGTCTCAACCCCCAGAGGCCTGTTGGATTGCCGGCCCCGACTCTTTCGTCCCAAGAGTCGGGGTCGGACCTTGTCTGACGCGAGGCTATGTGCTTGCGGAGACGAGCGCGTCCGCCAGGGCGGCGACTGTGGCCGGCTTGGAGTCGGGAAGGTCGAGCCGCATCACGCGACGGTCGTGCGCGGCAAGCGTGACGAGGTCGCCCTCGGCCTGGGCTCGGAAGAGCTGGGCGAGCGTGTACGTTTGTCCCGGGATAGCGATGTCTGCGCGATCGCGGGCCGTGATCACTGTGAAGACGCCGGTGTTGGGCCCGCCCTTGTGCAGTTGCCCGGTCGAGTGCAGGTATCGCGGCCCTGTCTCGAGGCACACCGCGCGGCCCGTTGACCGCGAGACGGTCGACGCGGCTTCGCGGAGCGGCTCCAAGAGAGAGTCCTCATCGGGCAGATAGGCGAGCCAGGCGAAGTAGTCGCCCACGCCGGCGGCTTCGAGTGCCCGCCTAGCGGCGCTCGCGATATCGTCGGGCGCGCGGCCTCCGGTGAGTCCGCCGGCGTAGGTGACCCACGATCCGCCCACGTCGGCGATCGCCCGTGGTACCTCGGCGTCGCCTGCAAGCACGCGCGCGGTGGTCTCCTTGGCTTGGGCAACATTCGGCTCGTCAAACGGGTTGATGCCTAGCAGATGGCCGGCAAGCGCGGTCGCATACTCCCACCGCACGAATTCCGCCCCGATCTCCAGATGACTCTGAAGGGCGAACTCGACGAGCGCGTTCTGCGCGGCGACCTGTGTGGCATAGCCCGCCAACTCGCTATCGTCGTGTTCTCGCATGACGATGACGGCACGGTCGCTGCCGAATCCCGTCGGAAGGGAGACGTCGTATTCGATCACCGGTACCAGGCCGACCGCGTTCTTGCCGGTCGACTCGGCGACGAGTTGTTCCACCCACACACCGAAGCTCCTGTAGCGCTCGGAGCATACCAGCGTGACCTTGTCGGCCCCCTGCTCGTATGCATCGACCAGGAAGGCGGCGAGCTGTGCTCCGGGGTTCTCCTTCGGGCGACGGTGACACGCCTTCTCCATCGCCTGCGCGTGCGAGATCAGCGTCTCCAGATCGATGCCGATCAGGGCCGACGGCGCGAGCCCGAACATGCTAAGAGCCGAGAAGCGACCGCCGACCGTGGCCGGAGCGGAGAGAGCGACGCGCATGACTTCACGTTGTCTGAGTTTCTCCAGCGGCGAGCCCGGGTCGGTGATGGCGATGAAGTGCTTGCCGGCCGCCGGCCGCTCCATCTCCTCCTCCATCCAAGCGCGGAAGATCTCGTTCAGCGAGAGCGGCTCGACGGTCGTACCCGATTTGCTGGAAAGCAGGAAGAAGGTGGACGCTCGGTCGCAGCTGTCCATTATCGTGCGGACCACCGCGGGTGACGTCGTATCGAGGACGTGCAGTCTGGGCATCCCGGGGGCCGAGCCGAGAACCCTCGACATCGTCAGCGCCGCCAGCGACGATCCACCCATCCCGAGGAGCACCACGTCGCGCGCACCTTCTTCGACCAGCGCCTTGGCTAGGTTCGTGACGAGGGGTAGGCGCCCCGGTGCGGTCTGCGCAAGGTCAGTCCATCCCAGGCGCTGCACGATCTTCTGACGCATGTCGACCTCGTCCGAGAATAGGAGCGGATCGCGCTCCTTCAGTCGCTTGACGGCATCGGTCTCAATGAGGCGCTGCATGGCGTCCATGTCTCACTCCTGTCGTGCACGTCTGCTTCGGCGCAAAGACAAGTCTATCTCTTGTGTGCGGGTTCGTCCGACTCCGGCGCAGGTTCTTCGGCCAGAACGACGGGCGGACCCTCGACGGAGGCCCCCGCGCGCATACGAGACACGAGCATCCCCGCGCCAGCTATGGCTATGCCCCCGGCGATCGTCGTAGGCGTCAGCGCCTCGCCGAGGAACACGGCTGCGAACACGACCGCACTTGCGGGTTCCGCGTAGGTGAGGATCGCCGCGTGGTCGGCTCTCACGTGCCGCAGCGCGGAGAGGAACAGGAAGCCGGTAAGTGCCGTGTTCACGATGCCGAGCGCCCCGAGCGAGCCCCATTCGGCAAGCGTGCTAGGGCTCTTCATCGTGAGCGCGAACGGGAGGAGCAGGACGGATGCGGTCGTGTACTCGACGAGCATGTAGACGGTTGCGGGAATCCCTTGCACGAGGCGCTTGGCGTTCAGCACCAGGAGGGCGTATGTGATGGCCGAGACGAAAGCAGCCGCGGCGCCTGCCACTTCGGCAGTGGAGCGCACTGAGATCTGTGCCGGGTTCACGATCACAACGGTGCCGGCCAGTGCCACCGCCAGAGGCAGGACGACTCTTCGGTCGAAGGGCTCGCGCGTGAACAGGGGTGTGAGCACTGCCACGAACACCGGCCCAAGGTAGCCGAGCAGCACCGCGGTCGCCACCTGCGTGAGCTGCAGCGCAGTGAAGAACAGGATCCAGTTGAAGGCGAGCAGGGCACCCATGCCGACGAGTGCGAGCTTCCGAGACCTCGGCAGACTGGCGACCTCGGCCAGACGGCCTCGGACAGCGAGGTATGCCGCCAACACGAGCGACGCCAGCAGGACCCTCCAGAAGACGATGACGAAGGCGCTCGCGTCGACCGCGCGCACCAGGACTGGGATCGATCCCCAGATCGTCGCGGCGACGGCGATCCGCAAGAGTCCCGACAGTTCAGATTCCGTGCGGCTGGGCATGGAGTCGAGTGTAGCCTACGCGCTCACGGCAGGGTGCCGGTGGTGCATCGGCGTTGCCGTGCCGTCGCTCGCGGAGAAGCGCCTGCGCCGATCGAGCGAATGCCGCGCCTAGCAGATCCTGGGCAGCTGCTCGCCGACGAGCATGTCCATGATACGCTTCGCGCCGAATGCGGTGTGCACGTAGACCTTCCCCGGCGGCCCCTCGGCGACCTCTCCCACGATCGCGGCGTCCTCCCCGTAGGGAGAGCCGTGCATGGCGGCAAGAGCGGGCTTCGCCTCATCGGCCGGCACGACGGCGACCATCTTGCCCTCGTTGGCGACCTGGAACACGTCGTAGCCGAGCATCTCGCAGGCACCGCGGACCTGCCTGTGAACAGGCACGTCCGTTTCGGTGACGGTTATCGAGACGCCCGATGCCGAAGCGAGCTCGTTGAGCGTGGACGCGAGCCCACCTCGTGTGGGATCGCGGAAGCAGCGCGTGCCGGGAGCCGCTTCGAGCACAGCTGCGACCATGGCGTTGAGTGGTGCCGCATCGGTGCGGATGTCTGTCTCGAACGAGAGTCCCTCGCGCGTGGAGATCACGGCGATGCCGTGGTCGCCGAGCGTGCCCGACAGCAGCACCTTGTCTCCGGGTGTGCAATGGGAGGCCGACAGAGTGCGGCCTTCGGGGATCACTCCGACGCCGGCGGTGTTGACGTACACGCCGTCGCCGTGACCCTTCTCGACGACCTTCGTATCTCCGGTGACGATGTGCACGCCCGCTTCAGCCGCCGAGTCGCGCATCGATACGAGGATTCGCCGAAGGTCCTCTATCGGGAACCCTTCTTCGAGCACGAAACCGACCGACAGGTACAGGGGAGTCGCACCCGCCGTGCACACGTCGTTGACCGTCCCGCACACCGCAAGTCGGCCGATGTCCCCGCCCGGAAAGAAGAGCGGGTTGACCACGTAGGTGTCCGTGGAGAATGCCAGTCGGCCAGCCGGAATGTCGAGAGAGGCGGCGTCGTCGAGCCCCGTGAGGAGTTCGTCGGAGAAATCGTGCACGAAGACATCCTCGATGAGTTCGCGCATCATCGTGCCCCCACTGCCATGCGCGAGAAGGATACGTTCTTGTCGCATGCGCACTCCCCTGGATGCCGTGTGGGTCGGTTCGGATTCTACGGCGACTTGCCGTAGTCAGTGTATCGATAGTAAGCCGCGCAAGACCCTTCTGAAGAGACCATACACGGTCCTACCGGGTGTTCGGGGGTACATGCCCGGCCGAACAGCTTGCACTCGAACGGGAGGGTGACTCCGCGCAGGACCTCGCCGCATTGGCAGCCCTTGACCTCTTTGGGCTCCGGGGGCGTGACGGGAACGCGCACAAGCGCGTCGTATCGCGCGTACTCCTCACGGATCGAAAGACCCGTTCCCGGGATGACGCCGATGCCACGCCACTCCGCGTTGCACGGTTCGAAGACCTCGTTCATCTTCGCGACCGCGGCAGGGTTGCCCTCTGGGGGGACTGCGCGAGTGTAGGCCACCTCGACCTCCGCTCGGCCTTCCGCGACCTGCTTTGCGAGCATGTACACGCCCTGGAGGACGTCAACGGGTTCGAAGCCGGTGATCACGCTCGGCACGCCGTATTCCTCGGCAAGGAAGCGATAGGGTTCTAGACCGATGATCGTCGACACGTGGCCCGGCAGGATGAAGCCTCCTACGGCCACGTCGGGGTCGTCGACGAGAGCGCGCAAGGCCTCGGGCACGGTCTTGTGAGCCGAGAACACCGAGAAGTTCTCGATGCCCCGTCGGCCGGCCTGTTGGATTGCCGAAGCGATCACCGGGACCGTCGTCTCGAAGCCGACACCGATGAACACGACGTGCGCTTCGGCGTTCTTCTCGGCGATGTCGAGAGCATCGAGAGGTGAGTAGACGACGCGGATGTCGCGGCCGTCCGCTTTCTCTTGGGAAAGCGAGGAGTACGAGCCCGGCACCTTCATCATGTCACCGAATGTGGTGACGATGACGTCCGGCTGCTTGCCGAATTCGATGGCGGTGTCGATGTCGGAGTTGCTCGTGACGCAAACGGGACAGCCCGGTCCGGAGAGAAGGGTGATCGTCTCGGGCATGACTTCGCGAAGCCCGTGCTTTGCTATCGCGACTGTGTGCGTCCCGCAGACCTCCATGAGTTTGACTGGCGAGGTCGCGGTGTCGTGGATGGCCTGGATGACGGAGCGGGCGACACCGGGATCCCGGAATCCGTCGAGATCCACGGTCTTACGTCCCTTCTGGCTCGAGGGCCTCGAGTTCGATGTCGGCGATGTCGAGTTCCTTGAGCAGCTCGAGGGTCTCCTCGGCGTACTGCTCGTCGACTACCTGGATGGCGAATCCGGCGTGGACGAGCACATAGTCGTCTTCGTGCGCCTCGGGAACCAGATCCAGGCTCACGTGACGGGACACGCCCATGATGTCGACTTCGGCCATGTTCTGGTCTTCAAGCGAGATGACTCTTGCAGGTATTGCGAGACACATAGTGCGGGCCTCCTGTGCGGGCAAGCACCCCGGGAATGCCTGCCGGTTGCCGGTTGTTACCCCATTCACAAGTGTAGACTACTACGCGAATCCTCCTTCTCCTGCCACGAATTCGCACACGGCGTCTATACCCCATGTCGGTTGGCCCATGCAACCACTGATTGCCCGAACGACACTGCTCCGTCGTTGACCGGTAGGCTGCGGTGCGTCAGCGGTTCCAGGCCTGCTTCGGCGAGTTTGGACACCGCTCCGCCGAACACCAACCGGTTCATGAAGACACCGCCCACCAGAACTGCACGTCGCGTGCCAGCTTGCCTGGAGGCTGCGAGACAGACATCCACGACGCAGCGGACGACCGCGCGGTGAAAGCGCATCGAAATCGTCTCCGCCGGAACCCCCTCCAGCACGTCGGTCAGCGCCGCCTCGAGAACAGGGCTCTGGTCGAGCAACAGGGGGCCACCCGCATCTTGGATGTCGAACGCGTACTCACCGACTGCGTGGCGGTCCGCGCGTGCTTCCAGTTCGATTGCTGCCTGGCCCTCGTAGAGAGCGTCGTCGCGGACGCCGGCGATCGCGGCAACCGTGTCGAACAGTCGTCCCATCGAGGACGTAAGCGGCGAGTTGACTCCCTTCTCGATCATCTGGGCTAGGATGCGCTCCTCGCCGTCGGCGAGTCGGGAGCGAAGCGGCTCCGCTCCCGGGTGATCGAGAAGGCCGAGAGCGTGCAGCGTCCCGACGGCCATGCGGGCGGGACGCCTGATGGCAGCCGCGCCCCCCGGCATGGGCACGGTCTTGAGGTGCCCGACCCGTTCGAAGCCCACCCAGTCGGCAAGCAGGATCTCGCCGCCCCAGATCGTGCCGTCGGGGCCGAAGCCGGTGCCGTCGAACGTGACGCCGACGACGGGTTCGTCGATGCCGTGCTCGGCCGTCACGCTGACGACGTGCGCGTGATGGTGTTGGACGCCTATCTTCGGCAGGTCCAGCGTTTGTGCGTACTTGGTGGATAGGTATTCGGGGTGCAAGTCGTAGGCGACAATGCGAGGCTCGATACGAAACAGGCGCTGGTAGAGCTCGAGCGTGCGCTCGAAGTGCTCCATGGTCTCGGCGTTCTCCATGTCGCCGATGTGCTGCGACACGAAAGCGTGCCGGCCCGTGATCAGCGTGAACGTGTTCTTCTGCTCGGGACCCGTGGCAAGGATGTCGACGTCGCTCTCGAACGGCAGCGGGAGCGGGTGAGGGGCGTAGCCTCGCGCACGCCTGACCGGCTCGACGATCCCGTCCACGACGCGGACGACCGAGTCGTCGTAGCGCGAGTAGATGTCGCGGTCGTGGAGGAGGAAGGCGTCCGCGATGTCCCCCAGTCGCTCGAGTGCTTCCGCGTTGCCC
>JAOUET010000196.1 GCA_029858605.1 Coriobacteriia bacterium
ACAACAGGTGCCTCGACTTCTTGGGAGAACGCGCAGCCGCATCTGTCGACCATCGGGCACCAGGTGGTGGCGCTGGCGCACAACGGCAACCTGATCAACACGCACGAGTTGCGCGAGGAACTCAAAGGCAACGGCATCCGTTTTCGCTCGACGACCGACTCCGAGGTCATTGCCACACTCGTCGGTTCTTTCACCGTCGATCAAGGATCCATCCGAGCTGGAATCCGGGAGACGATGAGCCTGATACGAGGCGCGTTCTCGGTGGTGCTCATCACCGAGGAGGCGCTCTACGCGTTCCGCGATCCGCACGGCATCCGGCCGCTTGCTCTCGGCAAGCTCAACGGCGTGGGCTGGGTAGTCTCCAGCGAGACCTGCGGTCTGGACATCGTCGGTGCCGAGTACGTGCGGGACATCGCGCCCGGCGAGATACTCAAGGTGTCGGCGCAAGGCGTCCAGTCCGAACTGGCGGTTCCCGCCGAGAAGCCTTCTCTGTGCATCTTCGAGTTCGTGTACTTCGCACGTCCCGATAGCGTGCTGTACGACTGCACTCTGTACGAGGCGCGTAGCCGAATGGGTGCCGCACTGGCCTTGTCCGACCCGGTCGACGCGGATCTCGTGATCGGGGTACCGGACTCGGGCGTTCCGGCGGCCGTGGGCTATGCGCAGGCGAGCGGCGTGCCCTTCGGCGAAGGTCTCGTGAAGAATCGCTACGTGGGTCGTACGTTCATCTCGCCGACGCAGTACATTCGCCAGCAGGGCATCAAGCTCAAGCTCAACCCCTTGCGGCACGTGATCGACGGCAAGCGGCTGATAGTGGTCGACGACTCCATCGTGCGCGGCAACACATCGCGCAAGCTGGTGCAGCTGCTGCGCGACGCTGGTGCCGCCGAGGTGCACATGCGGATCACATCGCCGCCGGTGCGCTGGCCGTGCTTCTTCGGCATCGATACGGACACGCAGGAACAGCTAATCGCCGCTTCGAAAAGCGTCGAGGAGATACAGGAGTTCCTGGACGTCGACTCGCTCGCGTACCTCTCGCTCGACGGCATGGTGTCGTCGACGGGCGCGCTGGCAGAGGACTTCTGCCTGGCCTGCTTCAGCGGCGAGTACCCGATCGAGATTCCCGACTCGATCCGCAAGGGCAAGCTCGCGTTGGAGTCCTGCGGATAGATGACCGAAGAGTTCGCGGCCGCGCTCCAAGCGGGTTTCGCACTCGCACTCTCGTACAGTCCCGTGGTCGCACCGGTCGTGGCGGTCGGGGCTGCGGCTCTTGCGGGCCATCCCAAAGCCTCGCACTCGCGCGTAGCGTGGGCGTTCGCTCTTGTCCTGGGAGGTTGGCTCGTCGGCGACGGTCTGCGCGCGCTGGGACGCGCTCGGGACCTTGCGGACGGAGTCGGCTGGCTGCTCGGTCCGCCGACCCCGATGTGGGCCGAATGGACGGCAATCGCTGCGTGGGCCTTGGGGGCTCTCGCTCTGGGCTATGCGCTTCCTGCATGGGCGGGTGCGTTCGTGGGGCGGCGCGTCACCCGCGGGACGGGCTGGATGGCAGCCATTGCGGTTTGCATGACCGCTTCGGCTGCGGTCGGTCTCGTGACCCGGGGTGCGTGAGAGATTCATGCGCTCGAGGACGAGGTAGACTGAAGGACGGGGCACGCGTCCGCGCAGTCGCGAGAGGACGGGTATGACGCAAGAGACCTCCACGCGCGAGGCGAGCGGCGATATCCGCCGAGCGTGGCGGTGGAGACCCTCGGTCAACGTAGGGCTCTTCGCGACCTGCTTCGTGCTGCTGTTCGCCAAAGTCGTGCTGGCGCGTTGGATCGCGCTGGACAGCGTTGGTCCGCTCAGGGCCGTCCTCTTCGAAGCCGCCTTCTTGCTCGCCGTACTTGGCGCCGTCGAGATGTTCGCGTCGCGCCGCGTCGTCGCGTACCTCGTCGTCGATGTGGCCGTGTCCGTGCTTCTGGCTGCGACTGTCGTCTACGGCTCCTACTTCGATCGCGTTCTAACACCCGCGATCTTCCGGTTCGCTGGCCAGCTGGGAGACGTATCCGCGTCCATCGCGGACCTCTTCAAGCCGCTCTACCTGGTCTTCTTTGCCGACATACTGATCGTTGCACTCGCGATGCCTTATCTCAGGAAGCGCGAAGAGTGGTGGCGCCTCGACGCGATCGACTCGAGAATCATAGGCGTCGCCACGGCCTCGCTGCTTGTGGCGGTGGGTCTTGCGTGGACGCTCGTGGGCCGGACAGCTTCCGGCGACAGCATCGCGATCGCGAGGGAGAAGGGGCTGATCCGCTACCAGCTAGCCGCAGTGTTCAAGGGTCCTGGCGACACGATCCTGAACGACGTGGACACGTCGGACCCGGCGGCGGTCAAGGCGGCAGTGGACGAAGTCAAGGGACCGCTTTCGGCCAAGTACGAGTTCGAGCAGCACGGCGTAGGTGCCGGGAAGAACTTGATCGTGATCCAACTCGAGTCGATCCAGGCATTCTCGGTCGGGATCGAGGTGGGCGGCAGCCCGGTGACGCCGAACATGGACAAGCTGGCCGAAGAGGGCTGGTACTTCCCCAACACGTACTTTCAGGCCGGGCTCGGCAACACGTCCGACGTCGAGTTCATGATGAACACGTCGCTCTACCCGCGTGCCGATCTCTCAGCCGGCGAGGCGTCGAGAGGTCGCATCATGCCGGGGCTGCCTCGGATCCTGGAAGCGCAGGGCTACCGCAGCGTGGCGTTCCACGCCAACGAGGTAGCCTACTGGGACCGCGATGTCATGTATCCTGCGCTCGGTTTCGACGAGTTCTACGACGTGGAGTACATCGGTTCGAACGACGTCGTCGGCCTCGGCGCGTCCGACGAAGTGCTCTTCGAGAAGGCGATGCCCGTGCTCGAGGAAGCGTACGATGCCGAGACCCCGTTCTTCGCGATGTTCATCACTCTCACGCCGCACCACCCATTCGACATCCCGGCCGCCAAGAGGCGCCTCGAGCTCCCTGGGCACTTCGAGGGCACTGTCGCAGGCAAGTACCTGCAGTGCGTGAACTACGAGGACTGGTGCGTCGGGCAGTTCGTGGAGGATCTGAAGCGGATCGGTGCCTACGAGGACAGCGTGATAGTCATCTACGGCGACCATTTCGGGATGGATCCCAAGCGTATGACCGACGAGGACTCGGCCGTTCTCGAGGAGATTCTCGGCAGGCCGTATGCGCTCACCGACAAATTCAACGTGCCGTTCCTCATACACGTACCGGGAGTGGCCGGCACCACGGTCGAGCGAACGGTGGGGCAGATGGACATGATGCCCACCGCAGCCGACATCATGGGACTCGACCTGTCCGCGCACGTTCGCTTTGGCACGAGCGCCT
>JAOUET010000197.1 GCA_029858605.1 Coriobacteriia bacterium
CTCCGGGACGCCGACGTGTTTGGTGACGGCCACGACGAGAACGTCGTCGGCCGAGCGCCCCACACAGTCGGCCGCATCGGCGATACTCCGGCGAACCGCCTCATGTCGTTCGACAATAGAAGCCAAGGGGTCAGTCTTCCCCGACGAACTCGTGCATCCAGTCGAAGTCGCCCGTCACCAGATAAGCGATCCTTTCGCCGATGTCCACGGCGTTGTCGGCGATGCGCTCGAGATACCGTGACGCGAGGACCATCGACGACGCCCACTCGATGTCCTCCTCATCCTGCAAGCGGGCGAGCTCGCGGAAGAACTGCTTGTAGAGATGGTCGATCGGCTCGTCGAGCTCTTCGAGCTTCCGGGCGAGATCGAGGTCGGACTTCTCGAATGCCTCACTCATGGCATCGAGCACGCGATACACGAGATTGCCTTGAGCCTGAATGAGGTCGTAGAGGGTCTGCGGACCCTTTCGGCTCGCCGTACGCGTTGCGGCCTTCGCGATGTTGACCGCCAGATCAGCCATGCGCTCGAGGTGCAGCGCCATGTAGGTCAGCGAGTACAGAAGCCTGAGATCCCTGGCCACGGGACCCTGCGTCGCGATGACCTCGAGCGTGTGCTCTTCCACGCCGAGGCAGCGGCGATCCATGTCGTCGTCGCGCTCGATCACAACGCGCGCCCGATCCACATCGCCCTCGACCAGCGAGAAGACGGCTTCGCGCGTCATGTCGGTGACATCTCGCGCTATCGCCAGCACGTCGGTCTTCAGGTCCTTCAGTTCCCGCCTGAAAGCTTCGCGCATGTGAATCGCTTCCGTTCTCCTCCCGCGCTGTCGCTCCCGGTAGTATACCGCCCGACCAACGCGAAAACGGTCATTTACCTCGGTCTAGCCGAACCTGCCCGTGATGTAGTCCTCAGTCCGCTTGTCCTTCGGAGACGTGAACACGTTCGTCGTCCTGTCGTACTCGACGAGCTCCGCCGCCTCTCCCGCGAGTTCCTGGAGAAAGAAGGCAGTGTAGTCGGAGACACGGGCTGCCTGCTGCATGTTGTGAGTGACGATGATGATCGTGATGCGGTGTTTGAGCTCGGCCATGAGGTCTTCGACTTTCTGCACCGACGTCGGGTCGATTGCCGAACACGGCTCGTCCATGAGCATCACCTCGGGCTGCACCGCAAGCAGGCGCGCGATGCACAAGCGCTGCTGCTGGCCGCCGGAGAGGGTGAGTCCGCCACGACTGAGAATGTCCTTGACTTCCTTCCAGACGTTCGCACGTTCGAGCGAGTCCTTCACCACGTCGTCGAGCTCCGATTTCTTGGTGACGCCGTGAAGGCGCGGGCCGAAGGCTACGTTGTCGTAGATGGACATTGGGAACGGGTTGGGCTGCTGGAAGATCATCCCTACCCGCCTACGAAGATCGACCGGATCCACGCCCGGCGCGTAGATGTCTTGACCGTCGAGCAGCACGGTGCCTTCCACACGCGTTCCGGCAATGAGATCGTTCATTCGGTTGAAGCACCTGATGAAAGTAGACTTGCCGCAACCCGACGGGCCGATGAAAGCGGTGACCGCCTCGGCCTTGATCGGCACGGTGACGCGGGTCAGCGCGTGGAACTCCCCGTAGTAGAACTCGAGGTTCCGAACGGCGATCTTGTCGGGACCGTCGGGCTCTGTCTGCTGGACTTCCTGGGTGTCGTGGTCCGTCATCTAGGTCACACCTTCCGTGCCCGACGTAGGATGTAGCGTGCGCTCAGGTTGAACACCAAGATCATGATCATCAACAGGAGGGCGGTGCCATATGCTGCCGGCAGGTTGATGCCTTCCATTGCCAGCAGATACAGGTGCACCGTCATGGGACGTCCGGAATCCAGCGGCGATATCGGCAGGTTGATGGCCTGGCCCATCGTGTAGATGACCACGGCTGTCTCGCCCACCGCACGTCCGGTCGCGAGGATGAGCCCGGTCAGGATGCGTGGCATCGCAGCCGGTATCACCGTTCGCCTCACGGTCTGCCACTTCGTGGCGCCGAGTCCGTACGACCCCCACCGAATGTACTTCGGCACGGAACGGATCGCCTCTTCGGTCGTGCGCATGACGATCGGCAACATCAGGAACGACAACGCGAGGGCGGCGGACAGCATCGAGAAGCCGATCTCCATGGCCTCCACGAACAACGCCAGACCGAAAAGACCCATCACGATCGACGGGACGGATGCGAGCGAATCGGCCGCGAAGCGGATCGTGTTGACGAGCCTGCCCTGGACCGCGTACTCGGCAAGGTAGACCGCGGCAAGCACCGCGATCGGCGTCACGATGAGCATCGCCAGAGCCGTCACGTAGAGTGTCGACACTATCGTTGGCCAGATGCCGCCCTCGGCGTTGACCCCCTTCGGCCAGGTGAAGATGAACTCGAAGCTCAGCTGACCGATACCGTTCACGAACACGTACAGGATGACGGCAAAAAGCACGACGACAGTCGTGACGGCCGCCGTCCACAGCAGGCCGAGTGCGACCCAGTTGACGACCCGTTTGTTCATCGGCCCGTCTCCACACCGGTCTGCAGTCGCGACACCAGACGCACCAGCGCCACCAGACCCATCGAAACGAGGAACAGGATGATCGCCATCCCGAAGAGAGCCGTGCGGTGGTCGCCTACCGCATACGGCATGTCCATCACGATCTGGGTCGTGAGCGTGGCGATCGGGTCGGTCACGCTGTCCGGAAAGACCGGCGCGTTGCCTACCACCATCAGGACCGCCATCGTCTCGCCGATCGCACGGCCCATTCCCAGGATGATCCCGTCGATGATGCCGATCTTGGCGGCAGGCACGAGAACCTTGTAGATCGTCTGCCACGTAGTAGCGCCCATGGCATAGCTCGCCTCACGGATCCCGACCGGTACCGAACCCAATGCGTCCTCCGACAGCGTCGCAATCGTCGGGACAATCATGATGGCGAGGATGACCCATGCGGTCGCGGCGCCGAATCCGAGGCCGCCGGAGGCGTTTGCGATCAACGGCCTCAGAATGAGCAGTCCGAAGAAGCCGAAGATTACGCTGGGTATGCCGGCCAGCAGCTCGACGGCTGGACGGACTATGGAACGCACTCGGGGTGAGGCGATCTCCGACAGGAAGACTGCGGTCCCGACGGCAAGCGGAGTGCCTAGAGCGAGAGCGCCAACCATGACGACGAGCGACCCGTAGATCAGCGGCAAGATGCCGTACATCTCGCCAGTGGGGTTCCACTCGGCGCCGGACAAGAAGTTGCCGATCCCGTACGACACGAAGATCGGCCAACCGCGCCATCCGACGAATAGGAAGATCAGTGCAACGCCGAGAACAGCCACGGAGGCGCACAGGAG
>JAOUET010000026.1 GCA_029858605.1 Coriobacteriia bacterium
CGGACACCGGAAGCGTGGAATCCCTCTGGAGGCGGTCCAGCTGCTCGGCGAAGGAATCGTGCGAACGGTCGCACTCGATTCCACCGACGGCATGCCGAGAGGCGAGAGGGTCTTCGACACCTATGCGCCGATCAGCGTGCCGGTGGGGCCGGGCGTCAGGGGACGCATGATGAACGCCCTGGGCGAGCCGATCGACGACGGCGGAGTGGTGCAGGCGCTGAAGGAAGTCTCCATTCATAGGCCCCCGATACCGTACGCGCAGCTCAAGACGTACCCGGAAGTCTTCGAGACCGGACTGAAGGCCTTGGATCTCCTGACCCCCTTCCCGCGGGGCGGGAAGGTCGCACTGTTCGGGGGAGCGGGCGTCGGCAAGACGGTCGTGATCATGGAGCTCATCCGGAACGTCGGTCTCGAACACAAAGGCGTCAGCGTGTTCGGCGGTATCGGCGAGCGCACCCGTGAGGGCAACGACCTGTGGCTGGAAATGAAGGAAACCGGCGTCATCGAGCGCGCGGTGCTCTTCTTCGGCCAGATGAACGAACCGCCAGGGGCCCGGTTCCGCGTGGCGTACTCGGCTCTTACGGAAGCAGAATACTTCCGCGACGAAGAGAAACAGGACGTCCTGTTGTTCTTCGACAACATCTACCGCTACGTGCAGGCAGGTCTCGAGGTCTCGCTCTTGCGGGCGCGCATCCCATCCGAGGTGGGCTATCAGCCGACGCTGTTCTCCGAGGTAGGCGCACTCGAGGAACGCATCGCGTCCACTCAGGACGGCGCGATCACGAGCGTACAGGCCGTCTACGTGCCCGCCGACGACCTCGCCGACCCCGGGCCGGCTGCGGTGTTCTCGCACCTGGACGCTACCGTGGTGTTGTCTCGAAAGATCGTCGAGCAGGGCATCTATCCCTCCGTAGACCCGCTGCACTCGACCTCGCAGATCCTCGAGCCTTGGGCAGTGGGCAAGGAGCACGTCGACGTGGCCCGTCGGACCAAGGCGTTCCTGCAGCGCTACGGAGCGCTGCAGGACCTCATCGCCATCCTCGGCGTAGAGGAACTCTCCGAGGAGGACAAGATCGTCGTGACGAGGGCGCGTCGCCTGCAGAAGTTCCTCTCGCAACCCTTCTTCGTAGCCGAGCAGTTCACGGGCATCCCCGGCCGGTACGTGCCGGTGGAAGAGACGCTGCGCGGATTCAAGGAAATCTGCGATGGCGTGCACGACAACGTTCCCGAGCAGGCGTTCTACATGGTGGGAGGCATCGACGAGGTTCTCGAGAAGGCCGAACGTCTCGGCGCGAAGGACGAAGAGATGGCTGCGGCCTGCAACGAGATCGAAGAAGGGGCGGCGATAGTGTGAGCGGACTTATGCTCGAAATCGTCACGCCTCTCGGCGTCCAGATAGCCGAAGAGGGGCTCGACCGCATCATCCTTAGGCGACGGGAGCCCGTACACGACGAGGGCAGCCTCATCTCCGTGTACCCTTCGCACGGACCGCTACTCGTGCAGACATCGGCTTTCGTGCTGCGTTGGGATCGCGCGGGAGAAGAAGGCGCCGTCCCGGTCGGACCGGGAGTGGCCGAGATATACCGCGATCACGTGACGCTTCTGGCGACCCGGGCCGGGTAAGCCGTCCCGCTCAGCGCTCGTAGCGCGAACCTCAGCGGTTCCCGGCGGCCGTGCTCAGTGTGCGATGGCGACGCCTTTGCGCGAGAACAGGTCGGTTTCGGCGCACTTGAGCATGAAGCCCGCGAGGTCTGCCCGAGATATCCGCGATCCCTTCGGCAGGCTTCTTCCTTCGGCGACGCGATACTCTCCGGTGGCAGGATCGTCGGCAAGCCCCGCTGGACGCACGATGGTCCAGTTCAGGTCGGACAGCATGACCTCGTCCTCCATGCGCTCCATGTCCTCGTAGACGCCCCGTAGCACCACGCTCATCAGCAGGCGCCGGTACAAGAAGGGCAGGTTGGGGTCGTCGCGTGTACCCACGCCCGCAGCGGTCACGCAAACCAACCGCATGACTGCATAGCGGCCCATCGCCTCGATGATGTTGTGTGTTCCATCCGAATAGACGCGCGTGGACTCGCGTCCGCGCCTGGAACCGATGGCCGAGAGTACGGCGACGCTACCGCGCACGGCGGCGTCGACCGTCACAGGGTCGAGAACGTCTCCTTTCGCGATTCGGAGTCGCTCGTCGGTGATGTCGAAGCCGGAAGGATCCCGGACGAATGCGACGACGTCGTGACCGTGACCAAGAGCCTGGCTCACGATCTCGCGTCCGGTTGCGCCCGACGCGCCGAAGACGGTCAGTCGCATGGGCGGATCAGACGTCGAGCCACCGGGCGGCGTAGTAGGCGACGGTCGCGACGGTGCCGGTGATGACAGCTCCCCAGATCATGTCTACGACCGATACCTGCCACGACCATCCCTTCAGGGTGCTGAGGTTCGTGAGATCGTACGTGCCGTATGCTAGCAGCCCGAAGACGGCGCCTCGCCAGATGGCGACCGCCACCTGGCCTTTCTCGTGTGCAGGGAGCGCAGCGAGAACGAGCACGCCGATGACGTAGAGCAGGTAGAAGGCTGCGGCAATGGGCAGATTCGGCTTCTCCAGCAGCAGGTCGTCGAGATGTGTCTGATAGAAGCGGGACGTCATCGTCGAGAGCCAGACGAAGTCGATGGCGAAGAACGTGACCGTCGAGATTAGGTAGAGCTCAACGAGTTTGACCATACTTGCACCTCACACGTCGGTCGGGGCACCTTCTGCGTATATGCCCCTCACGGCGACTCTCATCGCCGGACGAGCTGGCCTCGTGTCTCAGGCTGTCTACGGGTATCTACGTTGGCAGGGCCGCAAAGAGGAGAACGGCGCGTGAGCGATTTCATGACAGCGGCGGCTATCGTGGCCGCCGGGGTGTGGGTGTACATGACGACATGGTTCGTCGTGGCGATCGTCGAGCGCCGGGACGATGTCGTGGATACAGCATGGGGTCTGGGCTTCGCCGCGATCGCGGCCTTCTTCGCGGCGCGCACGGAGGGTTCTCGGACGCTGCTCGTCGCCTTCATCGTGGCTTTCTGGGGGATTCGCCTGGCCCTGCACATCAACCGCCGGAATCGCAGGCGTGGAGAGGACTTCCGGTACGTCGAGCTGAGACGCCGGTGGCGCCGCTTCTTCGTACTGAGGACGTACATCCAGGTGTTCATGCTGCAGGGCGCCTTCATGGTGGTGATCTCATTGCCCGTTATCGCGGTGGGCGCGTCTTCGCCGAGCGAACTTTCTGTCCTGGACTTCCTTGGGATCACCGTCGCGGTAGCGGGCGTCTTCATCGAGGCGACGGCCGATGCCCAGCTCGAAAGATTCAGGCGGCGGCGCGTCCGCAAGACGAAGTTCCTCCAGCAGGGGCTGTGGGCTTGGTCGCGACACCCAAACTACTTCGGCGAGACGCTCGTTTGGTGGGGCCTGTGGCTGGTCTCGCTCTCCACACCCTACGGCCCCTGGGCGATCCTGGGACCGTTGGCCATCACGTTTCTCCTCACGAAGGTCACGGGAATCCCGATGCTGGAGCGCAAGTACGAAGGCGACCCGGAGTTCGAATCCTACAAGGCGCGAGTCAACGCTTTCGTGCCAATGCGTCCCAAGCGCACGGAAGGGCCTACTGAGCCTTGATGCGCAGCGGCAGCATCGTTTCGGTGATCGCGATGACGGTATCCCAGCGCTGGTCGTCCGGCATGATCGACGCGCTCATGTCGCCCGGCTGGTCTCCATAGGAGCCGAACTGGGCGTGGTTGCCTCCTTCGATCGAGACGTATGCGGTGTTCGCCGGGAGCAGTCTCGAGGCCTCCAAGAACGTGTCTTGATCTAGTACGCCGTCGCGCGTTCCGACCACGGAGGTCACCGCTATGCCCGACTGGCTCAGGTCGGAGCCATTCGGCGGATAGGCGCCGAGGAGAATCAGGCCGTCGATGTGCTCGATGTTGTCGGCCGCATAGCGCGCAGCCATTGCGCCGCCGAGTGAATGCCCGCCAACCACCCAAGAGACGATCTCGGGATGAGCCTCGATGGCCGAATCGGCACGGTTCGGGCTCAAGACCGCGAGGTTGAGTCTCATCGGCACGAGAACGACCAGATAGCCGCGCTCGGCTATCTCGCGCGCGAGCGGCGCGTACGAGCGCACGTCGACTCGCCCCCCGGGGTAGAAGACGAACCCGACCGTCGACGTGCCGTCGGTCGACGTGAACACGATGCCCTCGGGTTGCTCTTCGACCCGCACGAGCTCGTCCGTCTTCAGAGCTTCCAGGGCCTCTTCCGACGGGCCGAGGGGCGTGAGAGCCCACCACACAAAGCCGAGCACGGCGAGAAGTAGCAGCGAAACAACGACGAGTCCGCTTCGCAGCAGCACTTTGCGTGTGCGTGGTTCCATGCGAAGCATTGTGACCGACCGACAGCCTTCGGGTCACGTGCTTCTTCGGCGTCAGTAGCGCAGGATAGCGGCCGACTGAGCTTCTTCGGCGGCCAGTGTGTGCACGATGCCGCCGTGGAGCAGCGTCTCGGCG
Organism: Coriobacteriia bacterium; assembly: GCA_029858605.1. Lineage (GTDB taxonomy): Bacteria > Actinomycetota > Coriobacteriia > Anaerosomatales > JAENZW01 > JAENZW01. The sequence continues at coordinate 4,546 of JAOUET010000026.1, forward strand.
GCAGCCAGATCGGCAAGATCCCGGTCACCCGGCAGACGCTCGTCGTGGAGCTCGATGGCTCCGCTCGCGGGGTCGAAGATCCCCCAGTCAGTTCTGTGTTCCGGAACGAACAGCACCTTCACGCGGCCTTCGTGTGCGGCACCAACGATTCTGCCCAGATCTGCCGAATAGAGGTCTGTGCCCGCGAGCCTGTCGAGCTCGGCGAGGTGCGTCTCGAACGCGTGACGGAAGTGGGGCTCCAGCACCCTGACCGCTTCGGCGTGCAGCTCGATCGGTGTCAGCTCGTCGGGATTGCCGGGCATAGCCTCGTCGGCGAGATGCGCGTAGCTGTTCGCCTCGCGGTAGAGCGGCAGAAGATAGTCGACTCCGGCGAGCAGCAGCGGCGCTGTGTCGTCACGCAGCAGGTCGTGGATGCCCTTGTCGACGGCGCGGAAGTAGCGCAAGAGGTTGTCCTTGTTCACGTCCGGGAGGCCGCCGTGGCCGTGAAACACTGCCGACCGCTGTCCTCTGCCGGCAGCCGCAGCCGGCGTGCGGGTGTGGAACTGCACCTGGCGCTCGTAGTCGTCGTAGCGCAACGCCTCGGCCAGGCTCGTGGGGGCGTCCACCAAACTCATCTCCTCGACGCCGCTTCTCGTACCGCTGAGCAGGCGCACTCGGTTCTTGCTCAACGCAAGCACGTAGAAGTGCTCGTTGCCGTGCAGTGCCGGCAGGAGCGGGCGAATCAAGAAGCGGTCGCCGACGAACACTCTCTCTAGCATGGGTGAGTCGATTACGAACGCTTCGAACGTGTCCGGTCCGATGAACGTAGCGAGCCCGTCGCCGAGGTGCTTCCAGAACGCCGAATCGTCGAGCAGGGCTCGAGCGGGCTCCAGAATGGCGGCGGCGTCTGCCGCGCGTATCCCGCCGGCGAGCAGTTCTTCGCCAGCAGACTTGAGGAGGTTCTTGAACCGGATGAGGTCCTGGGTTGTCTGGGTGCGCACTCTGTGAGTCGGGAGGTACATGGAGACCGACGGCCATCCGAAGTGACGTGCGAGGTCGACGACAGCCTCTCGGTCGAGGGCAACCATGCTCTCGGCCCCCTTCCTTGCGGTTAGTTTCGAGAGCCAGAAACCGGAGCCAACCTGGCCTATGCGGCTCCGGTGTCTAAAGAAGAGTGTTCCCACTGAGCGGCGCTATGACCCATCCGCGCGCGTGTGGTCCGACCGCGCTATACTGTGTCCTTGCGCATCGCCCTCGATCGGGCTCCGGACGGCGGTATGCCGTGAACCTGGTCAGGTCCGGGAGGAAGCAGCCATAAGCGGTCTCTGCCGGGCGTCCGGGGTCCGCTCGGGGGCGGTCGCGCGCGAGGGATACCGTCACACCGACCCGCTATACTTCTCGCGTAGACCTACCTGTCGCGACCTCCCAGAGGGGCTCATTCCGCGTGGCTCATCAGTCGCTGTACCGCAAGTACCGTCCGCAGACGTTCGAGGACGTCGTCGGCCAGACGCACATCACGCGCACGCTGCGCAACGCGGTGGCCGAAGGTGCTGTCGCGCACGCCTACCTCTTCACGGGCCCGCGCGGCACGGGCAAGACCACGACCGCACGCATCCTGGCCAAGGCGCTGAACTGCGAGAAGGGGCCAACGCCTGAGCCGGACATCACCTGCGACGAGTGCATCGACATCGCCGAAGGCCGACATCCGGACGTCTACGAGCTCGACGCTGCTTCACGAACCGGTGTCGACAACGTGCGCGAGGAGATCATCGGCCGCCTGATGTATCCGGCGACGCGCGGCGGCTACAAGGTCTACATCATCGACGAGGTCCACATGCTCTCGACCGGGGCGTTCAACGCGCTGCTCAAGAGCATCGAGGAGCCGCCTTCACAGACCGTGTTCGTGCTGTGCACGACGCATCCGCAGAAGGTGCCCGAGACGATCCACTCGCGCTGCCAGCGCTTCGACTTCCACCGCATCGGCATCGAGGACCTCGTGGGGCGACTTGCCCTCATCTGCAAGCAGGAGGAAATCCAGGTAGCCGAAGGCGCGCTGACCCTTGTGGCGAAGCACGCCATGGGCGGGATGCGGGACGCCATCGCTACGCTCGAGCAGCTCTCGACCTTCACGGGGAAGCAGATCGCGCTCGACGACGTGGAGGGGCTTCTCGGCGAGGTCGACACGGGCCTACTCGTGGAGTTGGCGGACCTGATCGCGCAGCGCGACATCGCGGGATGCTTCCGGTTCGTGGAGCGTCTCGTGGAGTCGGGCAACGACCTGACCGAGTTCGTGCGCGACCTCACGGGGCACATGCGCGACCTGTTCGTGACCGCCTCCGTCGGCGATCCCACCGGCATCGTCGACGCCACGCAGGAGCACCTCGCTCGCCTGTCGAGCCAGGCTGCGCTTTTCGGCGCGGATCGGCTGGCGCGCATATTGGACTTGCTGGGCGACCTGGGGTCTCAGATCAGATGGGCTTCGGATTCCCGCATCACCCTCGAGGTCGCGCTGACACGCATGGCGCGTCCGGAGGCCGACCTGACGCTGGAGGCGCTGGCGGAGAGGGTCTCTGCGCTGGAGAGCGCGGTGCGTACCGGAGACCTGGCCACGCCGCCTGCGGCTGCGACCTCAGCGGATGCGAAGCGCCCGACCGCGAAGCCCGCCAAGTCTGTCAAGGCCGCCGAAGCCGCGAAAGCCGCGAAGCAGGTGGAGTCGGCCGACTCGGCCGCGGCATCGGCAGGAGAGAAGCCGGGCGCGGAGGCGCCCAAGCCGGCGCGCGAGGAACCGACAGTCATCGAGGCACCAGCGCGCGGTCCGCTCGATCGGGCTGCCGTGAAACGCGCCTGGCCTGCTGTGCTGGCGGAGATCAAGAAGCAGAAGGCCGCGCGCGCCTCGCTCTTTGACGGGACGGAAGTCGACGTCGACGGGGACGGAGTAACGCTCGTAGTCGAGTTCCCGCTCGATCAGCGTTTCAGCATGCAGAAGGCGCAGGAGGCGTCCACCGCTCAACTGCTGCGCAGCGCGCTCGCGACCGTTCTCGGCTCCCCGCCTCCGTTTCGGCAACAACTGGGGCGCGGGCCGGTTCGTCGGGAAACCGCGCAGACCGAACTACGGCGCACCGATGTGCCGCCGGCGACGGTTGCCGACGAGACGGAGACCCGCGAGGAAGCGGCTTCGGCCGCGAGCGGGGATACGACTCCTGACGACATCGAGCACCTTCTCATCAACGAACTCGGCGCGGAGAAAGTCGCCGAGCACAAGCACGACACTCCCGAAGAAAGGATCGACGAGTGAAGCCCAACATGAACAAGATGCTCCAGCAGGCTCAGAAGATGCAGGCCGAGATGGCGCGCGTGCAAGAGGAACTCAAAGAGGAGCGGGTCGAGTCCTCGGTCGGCGGTGGCATGGTGAAGGTCGTGATGACCGGTGACATGCAGGTCGAGAAAGTCGCTATCGACCCAGCCGCGATAGACGCGGATGACGCGGGCATGCTCGAGGACATGGTCGCCGCGGCCGTGAACGAGGCCATGCGACAGGCGCAGGACCTAGCGAATCGCAAGATGGGCGCCGTCACGGGCGGGCTCGGTATCCCAGGACTGATGTAGGGCATGCGCTACGCGCCTGCTATCGCGCGCCTGCTCGAGGAGTTGGAGCGGCTGCCGGGTATCGGACCCAAGTCCGCCCAGCGCATCACCTACTACCTCTTGCGGACCGACGAGGAGTCGGCGACACGGCTGGCCGACGCCATCGTCGACGTGAAGCGCAGCATCCGCTTCTGCTCGCGCTGTTTCAACTTCGCCGAAGAAGAGCTGTGCCACATCTGCTCCGACCCCGAGCGCGACGAGTCGATGCTATGCGTCGTGGAGGAGCCGCGAGACATCGTGGCGATCGAGCGAACTGGCGAGTACCGTGGCATCTACCACGTCCTTGAGGGCGCGATCTCGCCCATCGACGGGATCGGTCCCGAGCAGCTCCGCGTCCGAGAACTCGTCGACCGGGTAGGCGAGGGTGGCATCTCGGAGGTGGTCTTGGCCACGAATCCCAACGTCGAGGGAGAGACGACCGCGCTCTACATCGCGCGGCTGCTCCAGCCCCTCGGAGTGCGTGTCACGCGCATCGCTTCCGGGCTGCCGGTCGGAGGAGACCTTGAGTACGCTGACGAAGTGACGCTCGGGAGGGCCTTGGAGGCACGGCGGGAGATGTAGTTGACGGTTTCCAGAATCTTGCTACCGTTCACCGATGGATACTATCCGTCTACCGCCGCCAACAGCGCCTACTGTGCCACCTGCCGAGGCCACGCTATCCTAGTGTGACCTGCCCGCGGGCGCCGGGCACTTGTGAGGTTCCCGCCGTCCGTCCTCGCGGCGAGCATGAAAGGGGAGAGTTACATGCAGCAGCTAACGGAGATTCGTTGGCACGCGCGCGCCGGTCAGGGCGCGGTCACCGCAGCAAAAGTCGTTGCAGAGACCGCACTTTCCGCGGACCAGTACATGCAGGCGATGCCTGAGTACGGCCCCGAGCGGATGGGCGCTCCGATCAAGGCGTTCACGCGGATCAGCGATCAACCGATCGACATCCACTGCAACATCGAGAACCCGAGTGTCGTCATCGTGCTGGACGATACGCTTCTGGACGTCATCGACGTCACAGAGGGCATCGTCGCCGATGGCGTGGTGATCCTCAACACATGCACGCCTCCTGAGCAAGTCAAGCAACGGCTCGGCTTGCCTGAATCGGTCAAGGTGGCATGCGTCGACGCTTCAGGTATCGCGCTCGACACCATCAAGCGCGACATCCCGAACACCCCGATCGTCGGGGCGTTCGCGAAGGTCACGGGTCTAATCGACCTCGACATCTTCAAGGGGCTGCTTGCGAAGAACCTGAGCAAGAAGTTCGGACAAGAGATGATCGACGCGAACTTCGCCGCCGTCGATCGCGCACACGAGGAGGTGACCGTGGCATGAAGTGGGACATCTCTTCGATGGACTCGTGGAAGACCGAGGACTTCCCGCTCGGCGCCGTGATTCCCGAAGCGGGGAACTCGCAGTACTACCGCACCGGTGGCTGGCGCAGCGATCGCCCGTTCCGCAACATCGAGACGTGCACGGACTGCCTCATCTGCTGGATCGACTGTCCGGATTCCGCGATTCGCGTCGCCGACGAGAAGATCGCCGAAGACTGGCTGGACCTCGATCACTGCAAGGGGTGCGGCGTTTGCGCCAACGAGTGTCCGGTCGAAGCGATCACGATGGTGCCCGAAGGCTGCGAACTGCCGGAGGTGAAGTAGTCATGGCTGAGGTCAAGACCGTTGCCACCACCGGCAACCTGGTCGTCGCCGAAGCGATGCGCCAGTGCAAGCCCGACGTGGTCGCCGCGTACCCGATCACGCCGCAGACGACCATTGTCGAGGAGTACGCGAAGTTCGTCGCGCAAGGCAGGGTGCACACCGAGTACGTCACCGTTGAGTCCGAGCACTCGGCGATGAGCGCGTGCATCGGCGCTTCAGCAGCCGGCGCTCGCGTCATGACTGCAACGGCGAGCCAGGGACTGGCGCTCATGTGGGAGGAGCTCCACATCGCTTCCGGCATGCGCCTGCCGATCGTCATGGCGAACGCGAACCGTGCACTCTCGGCTCCCATCAACATCCACTGCGACCACGGCGACGCCATGGGTGCGCGGGACACCGGCTGGGTGATCCTGTTTGCCGAAACCGCCCAGGAGGCATACGACAACACGATCATCTGTCTCAAGGTTGCCGAAGACCCTGAGGTCCTGCTTCCTGCGATGACTTGTCTCGACGGCTTCATCACGACGCACTCCATCGATCGCATAGAACTGTTCGACGACGAGACCGTTGCCGACTTCGTCGGCGAGTACGAGCCGGCAAACGCGCTGCTCGATACGGATAGTCCGGTGAGCCACGGCTGCTTCGCAGGGCTCGGAGGCCCGTTCTTCGAGTTCAAGAAGGCCCAACGTCTCGCCATCGATCGCTCGAAAGGCGTCGTCGAGCGGGTCGGCGCGGCTTTCTCCGAGCTGTCGGGTCGCCCCTTCGGGCTTGTAGAGTCCGACATGATGGACGACGCGGACCTTGCCATCGTGGTCATCGGCTCGACGGCCGGAAACGCGAGGCACGTGGCCAAGGAGATGCGTGCGCAGGGCGTGAAGGCCGGGGTAGTGAAGGTTCGCTGTTTCCGACCGTTCCCGCAAGCCGAACTCGTCGCGGCTCTCAAGGACGCGAAGGCAGTCGCCGTACTCGATCGTGCCGAATCCTTCGGCGCTGAAGGCGGACCGCTCTACCTCGAGACTCGCAGTGCTCTCTACGACCTCGAGACTCGCATGCCTGTCGTGAACTACATCTACGGCCTTGGCGGAAGCGACGTTCGTCTGGAGCTGATCCGTCAGGTGTACTCGGACCTGTCCGACATCGTGTCCGGCTCGGCCTCTCCGAGCGGGCTCGTCTACCTCGGTGCCCGATAGGAGGGAGCGATCATGGCAACGCTGAAAGAACTCACCCATCGCGAAGACCGCCTCGCCGGCGGCCACCGGTTGTGTGCCGGGTGCGGAGCCTCCATAGCGATGCGCCAGATCATGCTTGGCGCGGGCACCGACCCGCTCGTCGTCGGATGTGCCACGGGCTGTTTGGAGGTTTCAACGACCATCTATCCCTACACATCGTGGCGGATCGGCTACGTCCACAACGCGTTCGAGAACTCGGCCGCCACGGTGTCCGGCGTCGAAGCCGCTTTCAAGGCTCTCAAGCGAGCGGGGAAGATCCCTGCAGACAAGAAGATCAAGTTCATGGCAGTGGGCGGCGACGGCGGCACGTACGACATAGGCTTGCAGTCACTGTCGGGAGCCATGGAGCGCGGTCACGACATGGTCTACGTGTGCTACGACAACGGTGCGTACATGAACACGGGAATACAGCGCTCTTCGGCCACCCCGAAGGGGGCCTGGGCGACGACCTCTGAGGTTGGCGCGGCACAGGCCGGCAAGCAACAGAAGCGCAAGGACCTTACGTCCATCATCGCCGCGCACAACGTGGCCTACGCCGCTCAGGGTTCCATCAGCCACTGGAAGGACCTCGCGACAAAGGCCGAGAAGGCCTTCGCAGCCGAAGGACCGGCCTTCATCAACGTGCTCGCAACGTGCCCGCGCGGTTGGCGAAGCGCCTACAACAAGTCGATCGAGATCGCGAAGCTTGGCGTGCAGACCGGCTACTGGCCGCTGTTCGAGGTCGAGAACGGCGAGTGGAAGATGAGCACTTCCAGCAAGGGTCTGGTCAAGGCCGGTCGCAAGCCCATCGAGGATTTCCTCAAGCCGCAGGGCCGCTTCAAGCACCTGTTCGCACCGGAGAACTCGGATCTGCTGGCGGAGATACAGGCGGACGTCGACGACTACTGGGAGTACATCAAGCACCGCTGTGGCGTCGAATAGACCGTCACCGCCTGTTGCGCGGCAGTCTCTAGAAGGGCTCGGACCGCCGTCCGGGCCCTTTGCGGTGATAGAATGAGTGCGTCATTGGCGTCCTTCGTGCTCGCGAGAGAGGACCGACGTTGAGACGATTCCGTTCGCACCTTTCACTCGTCATCCTGGCGCTCGCGGTCGCTCTTGCGGTCGCGCTTGCTGTCTCGGCGTGCGATCAGGATGGCAACGCGCAGTCGGAGACACTGCCGACCGAGCGCATTCGCATCTCCGGATCCGGAACTTGCCTGCCGCTGATGAGGATTCTGACCGAGGAGTATCAGTCCGATCACCCCGACATCGAATTCGTCTTCCTGCCGGGATTGCACAGCGGTGGCGGAATTCGGGGCGTCGCCAACGGCGATCTGGAGATCGGTGCGGTCTCGCGCGAGCTCAACGATGACGAGCGGGAACTCGGGCTCGACTACCGCCAGCTGTCAAGCGACGGGCTCGTGATCGCCGTGCATCCGAGCGTGACGATCGACGGGCTCACGTCCCAGCAGGTGCGTGAGATATACGAGGGCAAGTACTCCAATTGGCAGGAACTAGGCGGTTCGGATTCGACGATCATCATCCTCGACCGCAACGAGGACGAGTCCGCCAAGATCATCCTGCGACAACACGTTCTCGGTCCCGACCTGATCGTGAGCGACAGGGCCGTCAACCTCTTCTACGAACCGGACATGGTGGACGGTCTCAAGAAGTCGCCTGGAGCCATCGGCTACTTCTCCCTAGGGTTCGGGCTCTCCGATGACGTGCCGGTAAGCTACCTGACGCTCGACGGCGTTGAGGCGAGCGTCGAGAACATCGAGAACGGCTCCTTCAAGGTTGTCAGGCCGCTCGGCATAGTCGCTGCATCCTCGGCAAGCAGTGAGATCAAGGACTTCATCGAGTGGACGCAGACAGATGATGCGAGGGCGTTGATGCGCCAACGCGGGTTCGCTCCCGCCCTGCCTGACTCAGGTGAATGATGCGACGTATCTTCGGCAAGCATCTCTACAGCCAGATAGTCATGCCACTCGTCGTGGCTTCATTGGTGGTGGGCGTGATCGCTACGATCGTCGCCGTGTACTTCCTGTCGAATCTCACCGACAAGTGGATCGCTCAGGTCGCCGAAGCTACGACCGACAACGTTGAGAGCAGGATCGAGGTCCGGTCGGCGGACATGGCCCAGGTCGCCGAGTTCGCTGCCGAAGACAGCCGCCTGAAGGACGCGCTCGCAACCGGCGATGTCGCCAAGGCTGCAGGCATCATCGTCCAGAGCAACATAACGCTCGGCTTCGACAACATGATGTTGTTGGACGGCGACGGACGCGTGTTGACGACTACTGGGTTCTCCGGGGTTGCACGGGGCCAGAAGGTGCTTGGCGAAGAGTACCTCTCGTACACGTCTCTCCACATGGGACATCCGACCTTCATGGATATCGAAGGCCGGACCACGATGACGATGTTGCAGCCCGTGCAAGCCGAGGTGGGTGGAGACGTCTACATCCTCGTTCTCTCCTGGGTCATCAACGACCACTTCGTTGAAGAGATGGCTGCGAGCGGCGTCGACGGCGTGGCAATCTACGATCCGCAGTTGGAACCCATCGGTGCATCTGTGGAACCGCGTGAAGACGCGCCCCCGGAGTCATCGGAGGAACTCTGGACGGCATTGCACGACCCGTCACCGGAAGTCAGGAGTGCCCTGAACGCGGCCGAGCCGGACTCCCCGGGCATCGGGACCGTGAGGATCGCCGACAGCCAGCATTCGGTGCGCGCGCAGGTCGTGAAGCTTGCCGACGATCCGGTCGAGGGCAGCTACGCGTACATCGTGACAGTCCTCAATCAGGGTTTCACGATGCAGACGGCGAGAACCACGACGAATCTCATCACGATGTGGTCAGTGTTCGCGGTTCTGGCGCTCGTCGGTCTCGGCGGGTGGGTTGCGCGCCGTGTGTCGGACCCGCTGGTCGAGCTCACCGCCGGTGCTCGCCGCATCGCAAGCGGCGACTTCTCGACCAGCATCGGGGTCTCTGGTGCGAACGAAGTGGCCGAGTTGGGTGCGACGTTCAACCAAATGACGGACTCCCTGAGGGAGAGAAGTGAATCCCTGACCAAGAAGGTCCTCGAACTCGCCACCCTATACGAGATGAGTCGCGCTCTCGGGTCCACGCTCGACATGAACGTTC
>JAOUET010000027.1 GCA_029858605.1 Coriobacteriia bacterium
CTACGTGATGCTAGCCTTCTTTGCCGGCAGTATCCTGCACGTTCTTGCCTTTGTGCTGTCTAGGGTGGTTGGCCGCCCGTTGTCCTCAAAGGCGCCCTTCGGGCCCTCTCTGGCCGTCGCCGGTGTTCTCGCAGCAACCCTTGGACCCGCGATTCTTGGTTGGTACCTGGGGATGCTCGGCGTCACACCATGACCTGCGTGTTCGCGACGAACGGTCAGGACGGTCAAGTCGCAGGTCAGGAATGCCGATTAAGAAGACGGATGTGTGTGTCTTGGGGCGCGTAAGGGCGCGTCCCGTCGGACTAGGATGTGATGACGATGCTGCGCGGCGTTTGGGGCGGTCTGCGACATCGTGATGAAGGCTTCAGCGTTCTCGAAGTGGTCCTCGCCGCCTTCGTACTGTTCTTCGTGTTGACGGCCATGCTGGGGCTCGTCGGCACGACCACGCGCATGAACATGAACGCCCAGGCGCGGAATGCCGTGACCAATGCCGTGAGTTCGCACATCGAGTGGGTACGATCGTTGGACTTCACTCAGGTGGGCATCAGGGGCTCCACACCCGATGCGACCATCGAGCCTCAGTACACCTACACTGTCGACGGCTACACGATACTGATAGAGAATCAGATTCGTCTCGCGGCCGATGGCACGAAGGAACTCGTCATCACCGCCACAGCTTCTCGTGAAGGCTTCGCGAACACGACCATGACCACCTTCGCCGCGGTTCGCGACAAGGACGAAGGTCTCACTCACCTGGTCGACTTGGCCGCGGCACCGGTTCTCCGCTTCGGGACCGCAACACCGGAAGAGAACGCCGTCGTCTTCGGCTCGTTCCAGAGCGGAGGCTCGTCCTTGTACGTGGACGCACACGCGGAAGCCAAGCACGCCGGTGGCTACATCAGCGACCTGCGCTTCTACTGTTCGGGCGAGCTGCTCCGCGACGGCAGCACGATCTTCGCGAATGTCGCGTCCTGGCAGCCGGCAGTGTCGCCGGCCGATCAGATGTTCAGGTGGGATACGCGGCAGGTGAACGACTCGGAAGAGTCCGTGATCGAAGACGGCTGGCGGGTAGTGCGAATCATCGCCATCGACGACCTCGGGAACGAGGCCCAGAAGGATCGCAGGCTCTACGTCGACAACTACAAGCCCGGGAATCCAGGCGTCCCTTCGGCTCAGATATACGACAACACCGAGACCAGGCTGTCCTGGGCCGAGGCCATGGACGGCACGGACCCAACTGCCAAGTACGAGGTGCAGGTCCGTCAGGTGCTCCATGACGGTAGCGTCACCGCGCCATCCAGCATCATCGTCTCGGACCCGGCCTACCTCTACTACGGCACATCGTGCAGTAGGTATGTGGCCACGGTGCGGGCGGGCTCGCCGCGGAACCTGTGGAGCGACTTCGTGGACATGACGCACCCGTTCATGACGCGAGCGCTGCTGACGGGAACGAGCACCACGGTCTACGCGGGGCGAAACCAGACGCGGACTTCGACCACCGAGCTTTACATCTCGGTCACCCCTCCGAACTTCGGCACGACAGGAGTTCGCTACGACCTCTACCGCAGCACCGATCCCGCATCGATGGGCGATACGCCGTACAAGTCCGACATCGGTCCGACATACAACGAAGTCATCGTGAAGACGGTCGGGAAGTTCGGTGTGCCCGACCCGTGGCACTACCAGTACAAGATAACGTTCGTCGCCTTGGGTCCCGGAGGCGGGGAAGAGGAAGTCATCTGGTCGAATGTCGCCGGACCGATCGCAGTCAGTGGTACGGCCCCGATGGGAGTTGCCCTGTGGTGAACGGGCGGCTGACAGACGACAGGGGCTTCTCCCTCACCGAGCTGATAGTCGTTCTGACGCTGCTCGGCATAGTGCTCGGCGTTTCGTACGGCGGACTCATCGCGGTCTATCGAGCTCGAGATGTCAGCGATCGCCACGCGCTGATCGCCAACGAGATCGGCAACCCTCTCGCCACATTCGAGAAGATGCTTACGCAGGCCACCTACGTTGATGCAGCCGGTCCCTATTCGGTCAGCTTCCGAAGCGACCGCGACAACGACAACGTGCAGGAACGCAACCTGATCGAAGCGACGGCAGATGGGCACCTTAGGCATCGCGTGTGGCTGGTGGACGCACTCGGTAACAACACCAGCCTCGAATACGACGCTACGTGGTCTGACAACAATGTGAACGTCGCCAGGAGTCAGCCCCTCTTTCAGTACTCGGGGGACACCGACGACGACGGAACGATGGAGCCTCTGATAGGCATCATCGATCCCCAGCAAGTGCAGTATGTCGATGTCGTCGTGGTCATCGAGTATGACGGGCGCGACTACAGCGACGAACGCTCCGCGTTCATGAGGAACCGGTAGCGTCGATGGGAGAGTCGCGGATGAACGCGTTCTACAGGCGTGACGACGGGTTCGCGATGGTCGCCGTCATGGGCATCATCGCACTGATCACCGTGATCGCGATCGCTGGCTTCTTCCTCGCAAACCAGGTTCTTTCCGAATCCCAGCGCGTGGAAGACGAGAGCAAGGCGTTCCAGGTTGCGCAGTCGGGACTCGACAGGGAGCTGGCAACGTTCAACCCGTCCGCGATAGTCGGCGGATCCTACTCGAAGCAAGGTTCGACGCCCGACGGAGTCTACACGGTCGAGGCGCGCCAGCTGGGCGGCTTCGAGTACATGATGACTTCGACCGGTGTGGCCGAGGGTCGCACCGAGAGCGTGACGCAGCGCTTCTACTACATCGACCTGTGGAACATGAACATCGGCGCAGGCGAGCAAGCCGCGCTTGGAGGTGGCCGAGGATGGAACGGCAACGCAAGCATCACGGGTCCCCTGTACATCCGGGGCACTCTGGATTGGGCGGCGAATGGCGCCTACGAGGCGGGGCCGCTCTTCATCCGTGACGGGGACCTCAACGTGACCGGAAGCGGAGAGCTCGGGAAGGTCAGCCCTATCGACCTCTTCCTCACGGGATCGATTGTGGGCAAGACAACGCAGGTCTACTACAAGAGCCTGTCGTCATCGGTGCCGGATATCACGCTGCCGTGGGTGGACGACTACTACATGGACGAGATGCTTCGGCGGGCTGTCGACGAGTCGGTGGACAACATCATGGGCAGCCCTGCTCGATCGACCGTTGCGAACGATGAGTGTTCGGGCGCCGATCCGACGACGTATGCAGGAGTCAGGGCCGCTGGTGCCTCGGACTACTACAAGTCGATCGGCGACGGGACCGGTAGGGCGGCGCTTGGCGCCGGCGTGAACGACCTTTCAATCGATATGTCCTCGTTCGGCAGGTGGGACGACGGGCTCGGCACATGGTATCCGGCAGGCTCGGGCCTGCACGATGATTTCGCATACGACGTTGGGACCGGAACACTGTACGTCGAAGGGACAGTGTTCATCGACGGCAATCTCGAGATCGGGCCGCTGGTGAGGCAGTACGTGGGCAACGGGACGCTCGTCGTCAACGGAAACGTGTTCGTGGCCGGGCGCTTGCAGCCGGTTTCAGGGCAGGATGCACTCGGCGTCGTAGGCCCGGGCGATGTGACGATCGGCAAGGGCATCCACGGTCACGAGTGGCCCGCGTTCATGCAGGGCGCGATCTTCGCCAACGGGACTATCGGGCTGTACCACACGGGCACGGACTACGTGGGGTCGATCCTCGGCGGGACCATCTACGGCGACAAGCCGGAGATCTCCTTGACGACGGACCCGACATTGCCCGGCCGTCTTCCGGAAAGCCTGCCCGGTGCCGGAGGCGGTATCGTGTTTCCGGGCACCTGGACGCGAGACTAGCGGAGTATTGCGGGAGTTGCCTGTTGTGATAGAATTCCCGCTGGGAGTGCATTGTAGCAGTCAGTCGAAGTAGTGGTCGCAGCAAGTGTAGTAGAAGGGGGCTCCTGTTGGGCATCTTCTCCCTCGGCTCCTCTGTGATGCCCATCGGTCTCGATATCGGGACCGATCACGTGCGAGCCGCACAGCTCAAGCCCTCCGGTGCTGGCCTGTCTCTCGTCGGCTACGGCCTCGTCAACATGCCCATGGGATCCGTGGTCGAAGGCGAGATCGTCGATGTCGACGCAGTCTCTTCGGCTATCCGAGAACTGTGGCGCCATTCCTCGGTTCACGGGAAGGATGTCATCATCGGCGTCTCCAACCAGAAGGTGGTCGTGCGTCTAATCGACCTGCCCTTTATGGAGCGCGATGAACTCGAAGGCGCTATCCAGTACCAGGCTCAAGACTACATCCCGATTCCCGTGGAAGACGCCATTCTGGATTTCCACATCATCGGTGACTACATGACGCCCGCCGACGAGCACATGATGGAGGTGCTGCTCGTCGCCGCGCAGCGCGACATGATCGAGAGCGCCGTGCAGGCAGTGGAGGGTGCGGGTCTCAGGCTCGCCCAGATCGATCTCACTTCGTTCGCGATCGTCCGTGCTGCTCTTGGCGCCGGCACTGCGATCCTGCCGGGCGAGGAAGAAGAGGCGGGGGAGGCAACCGGTGTCATCCACATCTCCTCGGGGCTGACCAACATCGCCGTCGTCGAGAGGGGCGTCCCGCGATTCACGCGAGTCTCCTCGATTGCCGGCGGTCAGTTCTCGCAAGCCATCGCCAACGTGCTGAACCTCACGTTTGACGAGGCCGAGGAGTTGAAGATCCGCGCTGGTCTGCCGGACATCGAGACCGGGACGCAGCCTTTGGGCCCCGAGGGGGATCTGGGTACTCAGCAGCTCCAGGTGGCCCAGGATGCGCTCGAGCGGGAGGTCAACAAGTTCATTGCTGAAGTGCGTCGTTCATTGGACTACTACCTCACACAGGCGACACAGATTCGTACCATCCGCAAGATATACATGACGGGCAGCGGTGCTCAGCTGAGCAACATGGCTGCCTATCTGGAGAAGGGTCTGCAGGCGGAAGTGGTGCTGACCGACGGCGTCAGCCATGTGACGGTTGCCCCGGGTGCCCAGCAGGCCGCCATGGCGGATCGCATGGGCGCTGCGCCTGCGGTCGGCCTGGCGATGGGGGGTGCGACCTGACATGGTGCGCATCAACCTGCTTCCTCGTGAGATAACCGAGAAGAGGAAGTTCGAGAACGCCATCGTCTACGTGTTTGTGGTCGCGGGTGTGCTGGTCGTCCTCATCGTAGCCGTGTGGTTGATTCTCTTCGTGCAGGTTCAGGGCAAGCGCGACCTCCTGCAGACGCAGGAGCAACGTGCGTCGATTGCGCTTCAGACCGCCGAGGACTACCGCATCTTTGAAGAACGCGAGGAGAGTTTGAGGGCGCGCTCCGAGGTTGCCAAGGTAGCGCTGGCGCAACGAATCGACTGGGGACGTCTCACGAACGAGCTGTCACTGGTGCTGCCGTCGGACACTTGGCTCGATCGCCTGCGGGGAACCGAAGCCCAAAGCGCCGATGAAGACCCGTACCTTCGTCTCGAGGGCGGTGCGCTCGATAGCCCGCTGGACATCCCCGACATGGGATTCAAGAGCGTGGCGAAGACACTCGCCAGACTCGCGGAACTCGAGCAGATCACAGATGTGTGGCTTGGAAACGCAGCCAGAAACACGGATGACGAGAAGGAAACTACCTACATTCAATTCGTGATCGAGGCCGATGTAGTGCTGCCAGACGCGCCTGCCACAGGCGGCGCCGCAGCGAGTTCTGTCCCGCCGCCCCCGAACTCGACTGGCCAGTAGTGGATAGGTCCCCAGCATGAGACTGACATCACAACACAAGCTCTACATTGCCATCGCGGTGGGCGTGGTGCTCAGTGCCGCCCTCATCGCGGTGTTGATCGTGCCTCAGATAACGGCCATGGGCGAGCTCGACGATCAGATCAAACAGGCCGACAGAAGCATCCAGGACAACGAGAACCTGTTGAAGAGCAGGCAGGAGGCCAAGCAGCGAGCTGCTGTGACCGACATCGAGCTTATGCGCCTTGCGAACCAGGTACCGGAGTCCCCCGAACTCCCGTCCCTCATCATCGAGCTCCAGGACATTGTGAACGAGTCTGGTCTCGAGTTCGTGGACATAGTGCCTGCCGATCCTGCGGCCGGTTCTGACGAGAACACGGAAGACGATGAGACCGCTCTCTACTGGACTGCCCAATTCGACCTGACGGTTCGCGGCACGTGGCAGGACACGGTAGACCTCCTGCAGCGAATTCGACGTCTGACGCGCCAGCTGCGCGTGGAGGGCATCGAGGTGTATCGTCTCGAGGAGCAGGAACTCGACACGATCCAGGCCCTGGGGATTCGCATTCCAAGCGGCAACGTCACAGCCTCGAGCGGCACGGAGCAGATCAAGCGTCCCCATGTTGTGGTAGAGACGCGCATCGCCGTTGAGGCGTACCACATCCCTTCGGAACCGCCACCCGGGGCACAGGTTGCTCCGGCGCCGAGCCAGTGATTCGCGGATGAGGAGACGCAAGTGGTTGACGGCTTGACACCCCAGGATCCCCTGCAGACGGACAGCATGCCGCTTCCCGTCGTGGAATCCCCTCAGGGCGGCTTCTTCACGACGCCAACTGGGCGCATCATTGCCATCGCAGGGGCTGTGATCGCGCTCTTGCTGGTAGTCGGCGTGGCCGGGTACTTCCTCCTGCCCGGACTGTTCGGCGAGGACGACGGCGCGCAAACGACTGCGACAGGGCCTACAGCGCCGGGTTCTCAATCGGCTACGGGGACTGCCGCTGGCGTGAACGACTTCCCGCACGAGGCGGACGTCGTCCCCTACAGCGATGTCTTCACGTTCCGGGATGTCTTCCACTCTCTGTTGCCGGATGCGCCTCCGGAGGAGTCCACGGATGTGCCGGGCACGACACCGGGCACCACGCCTGGCACCACTCCCGACACGACGGGAACGCCTGATGTCAGCGACAACACCCTCTACCTGCAAGACGTTGTCGTGGTCGATGGCGTCGCGTACGCATACCTTCTCTGGAACGGCCAGGAGTACGTGCTTGCCGAAGGAGAATCCATTCCGAACACGCCGTGGCAGGTACTCTCTATCGCCGAGAACTCAGTCGTCATGCTCTACGGTGACGTTCAAGTCACTCTCACTGTAGGCCAGGGCGTCACGAAGTAGACCCTGCCGGACAGGCATGCCCGGCAGGTGCCGGTGCTAGAATCTCTGCGTGTACTCGGGTCGGGAGATTTCCATGCGCTACGTGACGTCAGGCGAATCCCATGGCCGTGTTCTCACGGCGATTGTGACCGGCGTTCCGGCCGGCGTGCCTATTGAGCAGGCTTCGATCGACGCCGAACTCGCTCGTCGGCAGACTGGATACGGCCGAGGAGGACGCCAGCAGATCGAGACAGACCGAGGGACCGTCCTGTCGGGCGTGCGCTTCGGCCGTACCATCGGGAGTCCGGTGACGATCGCCGTTGCGAACCGCGACTGGGACAACTGGATGGACGTAATGCCTGCGTTCGGAGAGGCGAACGAGGCAACGAGGGTCACAGCTCCTCGGCCGGGACATGCGGACCTAGCAGGTATACAGAAGATCGGGTCTCGCGACATCCGCGATGTCCTCGAGCGCGCCAGCGCACGAGAGACCGCGGCACGTGTGGCTGCCGGCAGCGTTGCGAAGGCGCTACTTCGAGAACTCGGGGTGAACATCATCTCGTTCGTGAGCGCCGTGGGCGCGGTCGAGGTGGAGACGCTTGACGACCCGTCCTCCGTGGACGCGGGACTGGTGGAATCGAGCAGCGTGCGCTGTCCGGACGCAGAGGTCTCGGAACGCATGTGCCGGGCAATCGACGAAGCGTCGGCGGCGGGCGAAAGCCTCGGGGGCGTCTTCTACGTGATCGCCAGCGGCGTTCTGCCGGGACTGGGAGCGTATGCGGAGGCCGATCGACGGCTCGACGCACGCCTTGCGGCCGCGATGATGTCCATACCTGCGATAAAGGGCGTGGAGATAGGCGACGGATTCGCGGCGGCAGCCCTACCCGGATCGCAGGTGCACGATGAGATCAGTTTCGACGAGTCGCGCGGGTTGCGTCGTTCCACGAACCACGCAGGCGGTCTCGAAGGAGGTATGTCGAACGGCGAACCGCTGATACTGCGTGTGGCGATGAAGCCGATCCCGACCCTGATGAAGCCGCTGGGCAGCGTGGACATCGAAACGCTGGAGTCCGTGGACGCCTCCAGGGAGCGCTCGGACGTCTGCGCCGTGCCCGCAGCCGCGGTTGTCGGTGAAGCGGAGATGGCGGTCGTGCTTGCGGACGCCTACTGCGACAAGTTCGGGGGAGACTGCTTGCAGGATATGGAGACGGCGATCGCTGCCTATGAGGCGAGGATTCGGCCGTGAGTCACGTCTATCTCGTCGGTTTCATGGGTTCGGGCAAGTCAACCGTCGGGCGGATACTGTCCGAGAAACTCGCGGTTCCCCTCGTGGATCTCGACGCGCGTATCGAGGATGAAGCCGGTCGCTGCGTGAGCGAGATCTTCGCCGAAGAGGGCGAACCGGTGTTTCGGTCCCGCGAACACGACGCGCTTCTCAAGATGGAGGGGGAGGAGTCGTCGGTCGTCGCTTGTGGCGGCGGCGTGATCCTTTCGGACGAGAACCGCGCCTTCCTGAAGCGAACCGGTGTTGTGATCTACCTCGGGATAACAGCTGCCGAAGCGCTTGCCCGCGTGGGCGGGGCAGAGACGCGACCGTTGCTGGCAGGAGACAGCGGGGCGATGGCGGCGACGCTTCTTCAGGCACGCGAAACGCTCTATCGCGCGGTCGCCGACGTGAGTATCGATACCGTCGGCAAGACACCAGATCAGGTCGCGAACGAGGCCCTCGCGTTCATCGAGGACCGGTGGGATGGATGAAGGCTGCCAGTCGCGTGGTAGTCGACGCCGCTTCGGCGACCTACGAGGTACGAATAGGCGCCGGACTCCTGTCGGAAGCAGGGGCGATCGTCGGCGAATCCTGCGGTGTGCGGCACGTGGCGGTCGTCGCTGACGCCACCGTCGCCGAGTACTTCGGCGACACCGTGATGTCGTCACTGCACTCTGCCGGACTGCGGGCGGACATCATCGAGATCCCGCCCGGCGAATCGAGCAAGACCTGGGCGCAGGCCGGCGACATTCTGGAAGCGTTGGCTCGCGCCGGAATGGACCGCACGGGTGCCGTTGCGGCGCTGGGCGGGGGTGTGGTCGGCGATCTCGCGGGCTTCTGCGCGGTCACATACATGCGCGGCGTGTCGTTCATACAGATGCCGACCACGCTGCTTGCCCAGGTCGACTCCGCAATCGGGGGCAAGACTGCCGTCGATCTGCTGGCGGGCAAGAATCTCGCCGGGGCGTTCATGCAGCCGAGGGTCGTTATCGCGGATACCAGTGCGCTGGCGAGTCTCCCGGAGACGGAATGGCGCAGCGGGCTTGCGGAGGTAGCGAAATCAGCAGTTCTCGACGGAGAGAAGTTCTTGGCGTGGCTCGAGAAGGATGCGGCGGCTCTCGTCGAGCGCGAGGGAGAGGTCGTTCAGGAGGCGGTGCGGGCGTGTGCGGCGTTCAAAGCGCGCGTCGTCTCGGCGGATGAGCATGAGAGCGGGCTGCGCGAGATACTGAACCTGGGGCACACCCTCGGTCATGCGATCGAGAAGGTGGCGGGCTATGGTGTGGTGCCGCACGGTCTTGCTGTGGCCGAAGGGATGCGCTTCGCCGCACGGCTTGCTCAGCGCTGCGTCGGAGCGCCCCAGGAGTTCACATTGCGGCAAGAGGCGCTGCTCGACAGCCTCGGGCTGAAGAGGCTGGAAGCGGTGTACGATATCGATGAGCTTAGAAGGACAATGTCTTCGGACAAGAAGGCTCGAGGGGGCGTACCGCGGTTCGTGATGGCAAGGCGACCGGGTGACGTGCTGGTGGAGACCGTCGCCGAAGGAATGCTTGCCGCCGAACTGAGGGCGTTCACGGGCGAGGAGGAGTCGTCGTGATCCGGGTGCTGATCGTGAACGGGCCGAACCTGAATCTGCTCGGCGCTCGGGAGACCGAGGTGTACGGGGACCTGACG
Organism: Coriobacteriia bacterium; assembly: GCA_029858605.1. Lineage (GTDB taxonomy): Bacteria > Actinomycetota > Coriobacteriia > Anaerosomatales > JAENZW01 > JAENZW01. The sequence goes on from JAOUET010000027.1 coordinate 10,024, forward strand.
CTCGAGGACATCGAGGGACTGGTGACTGACCGAGCGTCCAAAGACGGAGTCGAGGTGGGCTTCTTCCAGTCGAACCACGAAGGAGCGATCGTCGATGCGATCCAAGGGGCTCCCGGCAACTACGACGCGGTCGTGATCAATCCCGGCGCTTTCACGCACTACTCCTACGCGATTCGAGACGCCGTCGCCTCCGTCGAGATCCCTGTCGTGGAGATTCACCTCAGCAACATCGCGGCGCGCGAGGAGTTCAGGTCGCGCAGCGTGATCGCCGCCGTTTGCGTGGGACAGATATCCGGCTTCGGCCCTGAATCCTACCTACTCGGCGTTACTGCGGCCGCAAAGGTCGTTGGTGAGGTCTCATGAACGCCGACTCTCGGTTTGCTGCGCTGCGACGGCGCATGGCGGAGTCAAAGCTGCCTGCTCTCCTCGTATCTGACATACCGAACGTGCGCTACGTGACCGGGTTCGAGGGTGTCTTCGACGATGAAGCGAACGTCGCCTGCCTCCTCACGCTCGAGGTCGCTCGCATCTACACTGACTCTCGATATGCCGAGGCGGCGGGCGAGGTCGCGCAAGGCACCCCGTGGATCGTGAAGTCGCCCTTGGAGAACGTCTACGTCGGGCTGTGCGCCGAGCTTGGCGAGGAAGAAGTGTTTCACATCGCCATGGAAGCTTCGGCTCCGTACGGTCGGTTCAGATTCGTGTCCGAGCAGTTTCGTGGCCGGGTCGAGGTCATAGACGACTTCGTCGAGACGCAGCGCCAGGTCAAAGAGGCTGCCGAGGTAGCGCGGATCGCCGAAGCGGCGGAGATCACCGACCGAACGATGGAACACGTTCTGTCGATGCTCCGTGCAGGGATGACGGAGGCCGAAGTGGCGCTGGAGGCCGAGTGTTTCATGCGCAGGAACGGAGCCGAAAGCGTCGCTTTCTCACCGATCGTCGCGAGCGGACCGAACTCTTCGAGGCCGCACGCCACAGTCACAGACCGTGCGATCGAATCCGGGGACTTCGTCGTGATCGACATCGGTGCGCGCGTCAAGGGCTACTGTTCGGATATGACGCGCACGGTAGTGGTCGGTACCGCATCCGATCGACAGCGCGAGATGTACGAGTCTGTCCTCGAGGCGAACGAGTTGGCGATTGCAGCAGTCCGGGCCGGTATTCCTGGAAGCGATCTCGATGCAGTGGCCCGAGAGTCTCTGGCAAAGAAGGGCCATGCTGCCGAATTCAGCCATGGCTTGGGGCATGGTGTCGGCCTGGAGGTCCACGAGCTGCCCCATGTGAGCGCCCGTGGTCGCGAGTCCCTGCGAGCCGGTGGGGTCGTCACGATCGAGCCCGGTGTATACGTGCCTGGGTTCGGCGGTGCTAGAATCGAGGACCTGGTCGTGGTGGAAGACGGTGGTTGCCGGGTTCTCACCAGGTCACCGAAACACCTCATGGAGCTCTGAGATCGACGATCGAGGAAGGTTCGCAGGAATGGCTGTAACCACCAACAACTTCAAGAATGGGATGTGCATCGTCTATGACGGCAAGCGCTGGATCATCGTGGAGTTCCAGCACGTGAAGCCTGGCAAGGGCGGCGCGTTCGTGCGCACGAAACTCAAGGAGCTTGCGAGCGGACGTGTTGTCGACGTGACTTTTCGCGCGGGCGAGAAGATGGACGACGTGCGCGTCGAGACCAGACGCATGCAGTACCTGTACAACGATGGCGCATCTTTCCACTTCATGGACAATCAGTCCTACGATCAGGTGGAACTGGCAAGCGACTTCGTCGGCGATGCCGCCCAGTGGCTTGTCGAGAATGACGAGGTCGAGATCATGACGGCAGACGGCGAGATGATGGGCGTCGAACCACCGATGTTCGTCGAGCTCGAGGTAGTCGAGACCGACCCGGGCTTCAAGGGAGACACCGTCCAGGGCGGCACCAAGCAGGCGACTCTGCAGACCGGCGCCGTCGTGCAGGTTCCGATGTTCGTCGAGAACGGCGACAAGCTCAGAATCGACACGCGTGACGGACGCTACGTGACTCGCGTATAGTCTCCGGACACGTCGCAGAGGCTCGTTTCTCCAGCCAGAGCGCTCGTATATACTTACCTGACCGACCCCGGCGGGGGCCGACTTCAGCCGCACCCCGGCACCGTTCTCCGAGAGGAGGGCCGAATGCGACCGGTACACATTACGGACACGACGCTGCGTGACGCTCACCAATCGCTGTGGGCTACGCGCATGCAGATAGCCGACATGCTTCCCATCTTGCCGAAGATGGACGATGTCGGTTACTGGTCGCTCGAGGTCTGGGGCGGCGCGACGTTCGACGCGGCTCTTCGGTTCCTCGATGAGAACCCCTGGGAGCGGCTCCGGGTCATAAAGAAGCACTGCCCGAAGACGCCACTGCAGATGCTCCTGCGGGGTCAGAACCTCGTCGGCTATCACCACTATGGCGACGAGATAGTGACTCGTTTCGTGCATGCGGCCAAGCGCAACGGCATCGATATCTTCCGCGTCTTCGACGCGCTGAACGACGCGCGCAATGTGGAGGTCGCCGCAAAGGCTATCAAGGAAAGTGGTGCTCATTTCGAAGGTGCTATCAGCTACACGGTGTCTCCCGTGCACACGCTGGACTCGTACCTCGAGTACGCTCACCAACTCAAGGATCTGGGCGCGGACACGATATGCATCAAAGACATGGCGGGCATGATCACGCCGTTCAGGACCGAGAAGATGGTGCGGGCGCTCGTCGATCAGATAGGTCTGCCGGTTCACGTCCACTGTCACTACATCGGTGGCATGGCACCCATGAACTACGTGAAGGCGGCCGAGGCAGGCGCCGACATCATCGATACCGCGGTCGTCGCGCTTGCATTCGGCAATAGCCAGCCAGCGGTCGAGATGATCGTCGCCGCTCTCCAGGAGAGTCCCTACGACACGGGTCTCGACCTGGATCTTCTGTTCGAGATCGCCGAATACTGGGAAGGCGTGCGCGAGCGCAAGAGACTCAAGCGAGGCGTCACCTCGCTGCTCCACATGGAGGTATTCAGCCACCAGGTTCCCGGCGGAATGATGAGCAATCTGGTGAGCCAACTGGAACTTCAGAAGGCGCCCGACCGTCTCGGGGACGTGCTCGCGGAGATTCCCAAGGTGCGCGCAGAGGTAGGGTACCCTCCTCTCGTCACCCCTCTCTCGCAGATAGTCGGCACGCAAGCGGTCATAAACGTGCTGACCGGCAAGCGCTGGGCAGTCGTGCCCCAGGAGATGAAGGACTACGTGAAGGGCCTATACGGGAGAGCGCCCGGGCCCATGGATTCCGAGGTCGTCGCGAAGGTTCTCGGCAAGGAGGAGCCGCTGTCGCCTGATGTGCGGCCTGGCTCGCTAGTGGACAAGCCATACGCGGCGTTCGAGTCTGAGATCGGCGACCTCGCGCACAGCGAGGAGGACGTGCTGATGTACGCCCTCTTCCCGGACCAAGCACGCACCTACCTCACTCTCCACCAGGAAGGCGCTGAAGCGGCGGTCTTCATGGCGGGCGAGGAGGTCAAGATGGCCATGGAGGGAGAGGAGCCCGTGGACGTCAATCAGATCCGTGAGCTCATCAAGATCGTGGAGATGTCCGAGGTGAGCGAGGTCGTCGTCGAAGAGGGTGGAGCGAAGGTCTCCGTCCGCAAGGGCGGCGTGGCCGGGGCGCCGGCGTCGGCGACCGGAGAGGCGGCGGCAGCGACGGAGGGCGCAGCGCTGCCCAAGGACGTCGCTGTCCACGACGCATCGGAGCGACCCGGGACATGGCGCGAGATCATCTCGCCCATGGTCGGAACGTTCTACAGAGCACCTGCTCCCGGTACGGATCCGTTCGTGAGTGTCGGCGACAGCATCGACGAGGGAGACACGCTGTGCATACTCGAGGCTATGAAGCTCATGAACGAGATCGCAGCCGAAGAGCCGGGTGTCATCCGCGAGGTCTGTCTCGGTGACGCCGAACCGGTCGAATACGGCACCGTGCTCTTCTACTACGAGCCCATCTCGTAGGCCTCGGAGAT
>JAOUET010000198.1 GCA_029858605.1 Coriobacteriia bacterium
GACCTGAAGCGCATTCCGCGCGATGCGCAGTGGCCCGACCACGCCGAAGGCCGATCATGACGCAAGCCGAGGAGCAGCTCGTAGGCGTCCTCGCGTCGGTTGCGCCCACGGATTCCGCCGCCGAGAAGACCGCTTGGGAGCGGCTCGACTCGCTCACGAAGCCTCCGCGCTCGCTGGGCAGGCTCGAGGAGCTCGCGGCACACGTCGCGCGGGTGCAGGGTAGCGTGCACCCTGACGTCGCGCGCAAGGCGATCGTGCTGGCGGCAGGCGATCACGGGGTGGTCGAGGAGGGCGTCTCGCCCTTCCCGCAGGACGTGACGTGGCAGATGGTCGCGAACTTCACGGCCGGAGGCGCCGCCATCAACCAGCTGGCGGCGTCGGTGGGCGCGGATCTCGTGCTCGTGGACGTAGGCGTGGCACGCGACATCTCCAAGCTCGACGGCGTGCGCCACGAGAAGATCGCCCAGGGAACCCGGAACATGACACTCGGGCCTGCGATGACGCGCGAGGAGGCGGCACGCGCGGTTCTCGTTGGGGTGCGAATCGCCGAAGAGCTCTGCTCGCAGGGCGTCACTCTGGTCGGCACGGGCGAGATGGGGATCGGCAACTCGACAGCCGCCGCAGCACTGACCGCGGCGTACACGGACACTGACCCGGCCAACGTGGTCGGTCGGGGAACAGGCCTCGACGACGCGGGCGTGCGGCACAAGCGCGACGTAGTGCGCCGCGCGCTGGACGTCAACGAAGTGCAGACTCTCGACCCGCTGGGAGTCTTGAGCGCGCTGGGCGGGTTCGAGATCGCGTGCCTTGCCGGCGTGGCGATCGGAGCGGCCGCGGCGCGCACGTGCGTGGTGACCGACGGCTTCATCTCGGGCGCTGCGGCGCTTGCGGCGGTGAGTATGTGTCCCACGACGGCCTACTACATCTTCCCGTCTCACCGGTCGGCCGAGCCCGGCCACTGGGTGGCGCTGAACGCACTGGGTCTCAGCCCGGTGCTCGAACTCGACATGCGGTTGGGTGAGGGTACGGGGGCCGCGCTGGCGATGGGCATCATCGACGCGGCGTGCCGAATGATGAGCGGGATGGCCACGTTCGCCGAGGCCGGCGTAGCCGAGACGGACGAGGCGTAGCGGCATGGGCATCCGGCGCGACATCCGAGGCGCGTTCGCACTGCTGACCGGCGTGCCGATTCGCGTTCCCGCTCCCGTGGAAGGCAAGTCGCGGCACGTGGCGATGTGGTTTCCGCTGGTAGGCATCGTACTCGGAGCGATACCCGCGAGCGCGCTCTTTGGACTGGAGAAGCTGAACGCCCGGGTCTCCGACGGCGGCTTCGCACAACGCGGCGCCCTCGTTGCAGGCGTATTGGTTGTCGCATTCTGGGCCTGGGCGACCCGGCTGCTGCACTGGGACGGCCTGGGCGACGTCGCGGACGCGGTCTGGGGCGGCCAAACCCCCCAGCGACGCCTCGAGATCATGGCCGACCCTCACGTTGGAGGCTTCGGCGCGGCCGCGATCGCCTTGATCGCTCTGACCCAAGCCGCCAGCATCGGAGCCATCGTGGCCTTTGGCGTCGGCTGGAAGTGGGTTGTGCTCGCCGCTCCCGCAAGCGGGCGGCTGTCGGCCACGTTCGCGGCGGTACTCGGGAAGCCCGCCAAGCAGGAAGGTCTCGGCCACAGCGTCGCCGGGTCCGCAGGGGGCCCGACCACCACGGCGGTCATGCTTGCCCTCTCGGTCGCGACAGCGGTGGCGGCATGGGTCCCGATGCTGCTTTGGGCGGCGGGCGACACAGTGCTTTCCGGAGGAGTAGCCCTGCACGCCGCGATCGCGCTGGGCGTGCTCGTGTGCGCCCTAGCGGTCCCTAGGCTGCTGGCGCGCCCGTTCGGCGGGGTGACCGGCGACGTCATGGGAGCGAGCGTCCTGCTCACGGAGACCGCATGCCTCGCAGTAATCGCCCTTCTCGGAGCGTGGTGACGAGATGCGCGAGAAGAACCTCATGCTGCTACGCCATCCAGAGACGGAGGCGAACGTCAAAGGTCTTTGGACCGGCCGAGGCAACACGCCCTTCACGGATCTGGGACTGCTCCAGATCGAACTTCTCGCCGAAGAGATCGTGCGGTTTGCGCCAGACAGCATCTTCTCGAGTCCATTGGAGCGCACGGTGACGGTCGCGAAACGAGCGGCTGCGGCAATCGGAATCCCGGCTCACGTCGACGAACGGTTCACCGAGCTCGACTTTGGCGCGGCGGAAGGACTCACCATCGAGGAGGCGCACGCAATAGGCATCGACTTCGACTTCCGTTCGCAAGACACGCCGGTGGCACCGGGAGGGGAGTCGCGGCGAGACATCCTCGTGCGCACCGCCGCAGCCATCGACGAGGTGCTTGACGTGGGCGACCGCGTGGCCATCGTGACACACGGCGGTGTCTTTCGGGCAGCTCTCGTGCACGTACTTCGCCTGCCCACGGAAGCGATCTGGGCATTCCACATCCGCAACGGACAGATCGCCGAGTTGCAGCTTGCCGACGGCTGGGCGCGGCTGGAGGAGTTTCGCTGCGTTTAGGCGGGGCTGAGTTGCGGACTTTGCTATGGTTGCGCGGCCTTTTCGGGCGTATCATTTCGCTTGCGAGTGCATTCGTGCATTCATGGCCGGCAGTCTGCTCGACAAGTAAAGGAATGGGTGGTCGGGATGGCTCGAACGCATGCTGGTGGGGGAGCGGGTTCTACTGGTCAAGGCCAAGGGTTCTTGGCCACTCCGTCGTCGAAGCGCGGCCGGTGGTCGATGTGGCTCGCCGTCGCGTTCATCGCGCTTTTCGCTGTGAATTCGTTCGTGTTCATGCCGACATCTGACGTTGCGAATCCAACGATGGAGACGATGCGTCGGGTCGTTCTGCCCTTCTTCGGAATCGGGATGATGCTGTGCGGGCTAGCCGCTGGTGTCGTCGGCCTGATCGGCATCATCAAGGATCGCGAGCGGTCCTGGATCGTCTGGCTCACTCTGCTACCCGGGGCGTTCGTGGCCTTCTTCCTCCTCGGCGAGATATTGGTGCCGCACTAGGTCGCTCAGCCGCCGTCGAGACGGCCCACAACGCACACGCTTCGAGGTGGCATGACCGCCACCGCGTCTTGACGCACGCTCCTACGGCTTACACAGACTGCCCTTGCCGAAGAGACATGAAGCCGTCCCTGGCAAAGAATCGCTGCTCGAACAGGGATTTCTTCTGCGTGGGCGAAGAGAGGGATGACTTCGTACATGGAAGTAGTACGCTCGGCTACAGGGAATGTGCGGTCTGCAGATGTAGGGGTTA
>JAOUET010000028.1 GCA_029858605.1 Coriobacteriia bacterium
CCTCCGTCTCCCCCGAACGGTGCGATATCACGCACGTGTATCCTGCTCGCTTTGCCATCTCGATCGCCTCGAGTGTCTCGGTGAGCGACCCTATCTGATTCACCTTGATGAGAATCGAATTGGCCACGCCCATCTCAATGCCCCTCTGGAGCCTCTCCGTGTTGGTCACGAACACGTCGTCACCCACCAGCTGCACCTGTTCGCCCAGCCGGTCGGTGAGCATCTTCCAGCCGTCCCAGTCCTCTTCGGCCATCCCGTCTTCGACGCTCACGATCGGGTAGCGTCCGACGAGATCCGCCCAGAAGTCCACCATTTCGGCCGAAGAGAGCTCCCGCCCCTCACCCTTGAGCACGTAGACGCCGCGCTCCGCGTCGTATATCTCGCTCGTCGCGGGGTCGAGGGCGAACCTGAACTGCTCGCCGAGCACGTAGCCGGCCTTCTCGACCGCTTCCGTGATGACCTGCAGGGCCTCTTCGTTGCTGCCGAGGTCGGGGGCAAAGCCGCCCTCGTCGCCGACGCCCGTTCCCAGACCTCGTTCCTGCAGCACGCTCTTCAGAGTGTGATAGACCTCGGAACACCACCTCAAGCCTTCGGCGAAGGTCGGGGCACCGACCGGCATGATCATGAACTCCTGCAGATCGACGTTGTTGTCCGCGTGCGCGCCTCCGTTGAGGATGTTCATCATCGGGACGGGAAGCAGGTGCGCGTTGGCCCCGCCGATGTAGGAGTAGAGAGTGAGCTGCGTCGACTCCGCCGCCGCTTTGGCGACCGCCAGCGACACGCCAAGTACGGCGTTCGCGCCGAGATTGGCTTTGTTGTCGGTTCCATCCAGGGCCAGCAGGGTCGTATCCACCAGGCGCTGGTCGGTGGCGTCGATGCCCACGATCTCGGGCGCGATGACCTCGTTGACGTTGCGCACGGCCCGGCGCACCCCCTTGCCGAGGTAGCGCTCGGCCTCGCCGTCGCGAAGCTCGACCGCCTCGAACGCACCGGTCGACGCACCCGAAGGCACCGCCGCACGCCCGAAGCTCCCGTCGTCGAGCATGACCTCGACCTCGATCGTAGGATTGCCTCGAGAATCGAGGATCTCGCGCGCCAGAACATCGGTGATGAAGCTCATCGTTGCTCAGTCCTCCCCCTTCGGCAGATTCAGCAAAGCGGCAGCCCCTATGGCTCCCCGTCCTTTGCCTCCTGCCACATGCGCTCGAGCTCGTCGATCCCGAGCGAGGCCATCTTCTCGCCGCGCTTCGCGGCGTCCGCTTCCATGACCCTCCATCTTGCGGAGAACTTGTCGCAGGTACCTCGAAGCGCCTCCTCGGCATCGATCCCTTGCTTGCGAGCGATATTGACGAGCGTGAACAGCAGGTCGCCGATCTCGTCGGCTGCCTCGGGCGAACCCGGTTCGGTCGCCTTCAGCTCGTCGATCTCTTCATGGAACTTCTCCCAGACGTCCTCGAGCGTCTCCCACTCGAAGCCGACGCCGACGACACGCCTCGAGATCTTCTGCGCACGTACGAGTGCCGGCAGTGCGCGCGGGACGTCGCCAAGCAGCCCGGGATGCGACTTCTCGTCGCGCTTGATCGCATCCCAGTGCTCGTGCACGTCGTCGGGCGTCTCGGCCGTGGCATCGCCGAACACGTGAGGGTGCCGCCTGTGGATCTTCTCGGAGATGCCCGCGATGACGTCGTCGATGGTGAAACGGTCGTCATCCGCTGCGATCTGCGCGTGGAGCACGACCTGCAGGAGAACGTCTCCCAGTTCGTCTGCGAGATCGTTCGCGTCGCCTGATTCGATTGCGGCAACCGCCTCGTAGGCCTCCTCCAACATGTGTCGCCGAAGAGACATGTGGCTTTGCGCGCGATCCCACGGACACCCGTCCGGCCCACGCAATACCGCGATGAGGCGGACCAGCTCGTTGAAGCCGCCCGGGGGATGGACGTGCGTCGGCGCGACGTAGACCGCCGCGTCCTCCCCGACGAAAGCATCGGCGACGTCGGCGACGGTGTGCATCGAAAGGGCGAAGCCGCCTCCGGGCAACGCCTCTGCAACCACGGCCGCGTGATCGGAAGGGTAGACGGTGGACAGACGCTCCGCCGTCTGGCGCGCGCAGGCTCGATTGCGCAGCCCTGTGACGATGAGGTGAGAATCCCGCTGCTCGATGTCCGGCCTCAAGCTGTCGACGTCGATGATGTCGAGGTCGGCCGTGAGGTCGATGTCGAACGCCATGAGGATCACTTGAAGCGGAGAGAGCGTCGGGTACATGTTGACCGTTCCGCGGGACCGTACGAGCAGGCCTGTCAGCAGACCCTCTTTGAAGAATGGGTACCCGGACGTAGCGAAGGCGACGTCGCCCTCTCTGGCCAGACTCACGAGGCTCTCGATTATCTGCTCGACCGGCATGTCCGGGGCGAGTCCGATCTCGGAAAGCGTCACCGCGTCGATACCCTCATCGGCGAGTACTCTGGCAACCGTGCCTTGGGCTGACGGCACGACGACCCGCGACGCGCGACGCAAGCGTTCGGACGTGGCCTCACCCAGTGCCGCGCCGGCCTCGTGGCCGACGCCTACGATCGCTATCGAACCCAAGTCCCGCCCTCCGCTCTCGGACCCACTACTCGCCCGACTGGGCGCCGGGTACTCTGAGCTCCTGAAGTACGACCTCGATCTCAGCCTGCTCGCGCAGGTCCTGGATGAGATTGTAGTAGTCGTCCCTGCCGCGCTGCTGGACTATCATCGCGCGAATCCGCTCGGTGGCCTCGTCCAAGGGAATCGTGCGCTCGGGTGTACGATCGACGACCTTGACGATGTGCAGCCCTTGTCCGTCCTTGACCACGTCCCCGTAGACCACGTCCGGCTCGAGCGTGTCGATGGCAGCCTGGATCTCCTTGGTGAAGGGCAGCTGCGAGGATACTTGCCCGTCGTTGTCCCTGGAGGATTCGTCCAAGGAGTACTGCCGCGCCATGCCGCCGAACTCTGCACCGCCCTTGATCTCAGCGAGCACCTTCTCGGCAGTCTCTATGTCTTGCGGAGCGAAGAGTATGTGCGCGATCGTGCTCTTCTCTTCCTCTTGGAAAGTCTGGATGTTCTGCTCGTAGTAGGCTTGGATCTCCTCGTCCGTGACGTTGGTGTCGGAATTCAACGATTCGATCAGGCCCTCCTTCGTGAGACGACTTCGGAAGTAGTCGTCCATGCCGTCCGGATCGATTCCTTGCATCTCGAGAGCTTCGTTGAATGCTTCCTCGTTCTCGAAGCCGGCGCGAGCACGATCGATCATCTCCTGGACCTGGGCGTCGGAGATGTCGATGCCGCGACGGGCAGCCTCCTGGCGAATAAGCACGTCGTCGATGAGTTCGTCGAGGGCGCGCTGCTTGACCTCGATCATCGTCGCCTCTCCGTCGACGCCCTCGAAGTTGAAGTTCCCCTGCTTCTTGAGCGCCTCGAAGCGCGTCTCCCATTCCGCCTTGGTGATGACTTCTCCATTGACGCGTGCTGCTACGTCGCCACCGGAACATGAGGTGCCGACCGTCAGCATCCCCGCTGTCAACAGCACTGCCGCGAGAGCACGTAGGGCCTTCATCGAACCTCCTGACGTGCGAGAGACAGCCAATCGGGGCCAGTATAGCATCGGGTATCGGGGCTGATTCGCGAGCCGGCCGACTGCCCTATTGGGGACTTGTGGAACCCTCCAGCGTCGGGTCCAGGATCTCGATCTCGGCTTGAAGGCGAAGCTGCGAGAGATACTCCTGATAGGCATCCGCGCGCCGCTGCTGCAGGATGATCTCCTTGACCTGCGCCTCCACCTCGACCAGCTTCTTGTCGGGGAACAGGGACTTGTTGCTCTTGTAGAACGTTTCGACGTCTTTGCCACTCACGCTGGTTTCGACATCGAGAGTCTCGAGCAGACGCTGGGTGGTGAGTTGGTCGCGAATCTGCTTCCGAAGAGAGTCCATCGAGAGACCCGCACCCGTGATCGACTCCACGAACGCTTCTTGAGAATCGAATCCCGACTTCATCAGATCGATCTGTTCTTCGACCGCTTCGTCGGTGACGGCAATGCCCTCCGCCTCGGCCGCCTGCTCCACCAGGACCTGGTCTATCATGCCCGAGAGCAGAAGACTGCGGAACTGGGTCTCGCGCTCCTCGCCGCCCTCGCCCGAGAAGGCGCTGGGGTTGGCCTGTTCGAGTTGCGTTACTTGTTCGTCGAGCTCCCCGGTGCGGATCGTCACGCCGTTCACGATGGCGACGGGCGGACCCGCAGCTGTCTGGATGCCGATCACGGTTCCCTCGCGCACGATGGTGTAGTTGCGGCGATCGAGCCGCACGACCTCTCCCGTTGCGAACTCGCTCTCGTCGTAGTCCTCTGTGCGGACTACTTCGCCTGCGACGAGATCCGCCCGCTCGAGCGCGGCGCGCGCGTCTTCCACGCTCATGCCCGCCACGTTCGGCACCATCGAGAGCACCGGCGAGAGAGCGAAACCGAGCGCGAGCACGACCGCGATTGCGATCGCAAGGCCTACCAGCGCCTTGCGGGCGACCGTCCAAGACTTCCCTTCGCCCGCCCCGGCGACTTTGCCGACAGCGTCCGTTTCCGCCGAGTGTTCCGCCGCACGCCCAGCGGTTTCGTCCTCGGATGTGTCGTGGTGTGCCACGAGATCGTCATCATGGTTCGGCATTGCAGATCCCTTCGTGTGCGAACGGTGCGAGTCTAGCACTACTGCGTGCCGAAGGAATCACCCGGTCGGCCTGTGACCCGCCAGAGTGAGAAGTTCGATAACCGCGTCGATCACGGAAGCATCCCAATCGAGTGGAACCGTCAGCACGCGCTCCCTCTCCCGGTATATCGCGCCCCTCGCGACCAGAAGACTGCGCTGCTCCGGCGATGGCTCGAGCGGGCGGATCGAAAGCCGCCTCCTGGCGACTGTGACGCTGTCGACACCCAGGTCGGAGGCGAGCACGCGTATCCTCGCAACGTCCACGAGATTGCGAGCCGGCTCCGGCGGCTTCCCGTAGCGACTCGCGAGTTCCTCGGCCACCTGCGAGACGGCCTCGACTGACGACGCTCCAGCGAGACGACGGTACAGTCGGACTCGCTCGTCGACGGCAGGCACGTATTCCGGCGGCAAGAGCGCCGAGACGTGCAGATCGACGCGCACTTCGAGCGGCTCGCCGACAGGTTCGCCGCGAGCCTCGGCGACCGCCTCTCGCAACATCTCCGCGTAGAGATCGAAGCCGACGGCGCTCATGTTGCCGTGTTGCTCCGCACCGAGGAGCGTGCCCGCGCCACGAATCTCGAGATCGCGCATGGCCACCCTGATGCCGCTTCCGAGCTCCGTGTGCTCTCGGATGGCCGTCAGACGCTCGACGGCCTGCTCGGTGAGCGACGCGCCACGCGGGAAGAGGAAGTAGGCGAACGCGCGCACGTGCGAGCGGCCGACCCGACCTTTGAGCTGGTAGAGCTGTGCCAGGCCGAGGCGCTGCGAGTCCTCTATGATCAGCGTGTTCGTGTGCGGGTTGTCGATCCCGCTCTCCACGATCGTCGTGGACACGAGCACGTCGTACTTGTTCGCCGCGAAGGACTCCATCACGCGCTCGAGCTGCTTCTCGGACATTTGGCCGTGGGCGAGACCCAGCCGAGCCTCCGGAGCGGCTTGTTGCACTCGCTCGACAGCCTCCTCGATCGTTCGCACGCGATTGCTGACGAAGTACACCTGCCCGCCGCGCTCCAGCTCGCAACGGATGGCGCCACTGACGACGTCCGAGTCGTACTCCCCAACGTGTACCTGCACCGGAAAGCGGTTCGGCGGCGCCGTGTCGATGATGCTCATGTCGCGCACGCCGGACAGCGACATCTGCAGAGTGCGCGGGATCGGCGTCGCCGTCAGGGTCAGCACGTCGACCTGTTCGCGCAAGTTCTTCAGGTGCTCCTTGTGCTGCACGCCGAAGCGCTGCTCCTCATCGACAACAACAAGACCGAGGTTGGCTGGCGACACATCTGCCGACAGCAAACGGTGCGTGCCTATCAGCAGATCGACCTCCCCGCGCGAGAACGAAGCGAGCGTCTCGGCCTGCTGAGAACGAGTCCGGAAACGGGACAGTACGTCCACCCGCACGGGGAAGGGCTCGAAGCGCTCGGAGAACGTCGTGAAGTGCTGCTGCGCCAGGATCGTGGTCGGACACAGGACCATGACTTGCTTGCCGTCCTGGACGGCCTTGAACGCGGCACGTATCGCGACCTCGGTCTTGCCGTAGCCGACGTCACCACATATCAGGCGGTCCATCGGCTTGGGCGACTCCATGTCGTCCTTCACGTCGGCTATCGCCGCGAGTTGGTCGGGGGTCTCCACGTAGGGGAACGCCGCCTCCATCTCAAGTTGCCACGGCGTGTTTGAGGAGAAGGTGTGACCCTCGACCGCCGACCGCCTCGCATAGAGGTCTACCAGGTCGAAGGCTAGTTTGCGCGCGGCCTTGCGCGCCTTCTTGGTGGCACGAGACCAGTCGGCCGTGTTGAGCCGCGTTACCCGAGGTGCGGCGCCGTCAGGTCCCACGTACTTGGTCACGCGATCTATCTGGTCTGCGGGTACGTAGAGCCGATCGCCGCGCGCGTACTCGAGTACGAGGTAGTCACGCTCGGAGCCGAGCACCTCCTTGCGCATCATCTCGCGGAAGTACGCGATGCCGTGGGTCGCGTGCACGACGTAGTCGCCGGGCGAGAAGTCGAATGCAAGTCGCGAGGAGTCGATCTCGCGCGCCGCTCTTCGTGTAGCCGACGAGCGCGGGTAGACGTCGTCGATGCTTACTACCGCGAATCGCGCGTCCGGCAAGACATAACCGGACGGGATGTCTGCCGAAGACACATGCACGACACCGGGGGCGAGCAGCGACTGCTCCCCGGAGGGTGCGCCCTCGTCGAGCCGCTCGGCCAAGTAGGCGGCGGGCATGCCGCCCACATCTGCGACGGCATCGGTCACCCGGGCACGAATCCGACGATCCGGGATGGCCACCACGACCGAGTACTCCGCATCTACGAGGCCGCGCAGACCTGCCAGGAACCGATCCTCTCCACCGGCCACTTCGGGGCGGCGCGCAGTGACCTCTGCATCCACGGCCCCACCCGCCCGCAGGAGCGACAGCAGGGTGAGGCGCTGACGGCCCCCCAGATCCAGCTTCGCAGGCGGCAGGAACAAGCCGTGAAGAGACGTCCCCGCCGACCTTGCGTGAGACGCCAGCTCGTCGTGACGGCGCGTCGCGTCGTCGAACAGCGAACGGGGCTCGGCCACCACAACGAGCGTCTTCGGCGAGAGGTAGTCGGTCAGGATGCCCGCGTGCTTGTAGAAGAGCGGCATGTATCGCTCGATGCCGTTGAAGTACACACCGGCTTCGATCAGCTCCAGGTGGTGCGCCACGCTAGGCTCGTCCGAAGCGCGCTTCTGCAAGGCTTTGCGGGCCGCCGTCGCCGCGCGTGCTCCCAGACGTAGCTCGCGACACGGGTAGATCTCCATGTACCCTTCCTCGCCGATCGACTGTCCCGTGCTCGGCACGTACCGCCGAAGCGTCTCCACTTCGTCGCCGAACAGCTCCGCCCGCACGGGATGCGTTGCATCGGCACCAAAGACGTCTAGTACACCGCCACGCACCGCGAACTGTCCCGGCTCTTCGGCAGTCTCGACACGCTGGTAGCCCATCTCCGCAAGCTGGCCGGCTACCTGCTCGAGACCGAGCGCGACACCGGCTTGGAGCACCAGCGGCTCGAACACGTGCGAGCCCCGCGGGGGCAGCGCGCGCAGGAGCGCACGGGCGGATGCGACCACTACAACCTCGCGACCGCGCGACAGCCCGTGCAGTGCACGGGCGCGGGCGCCCACAACACGGAGGTCGGGGGCGGCGTCGGTCCACGGCATGTCGACGCGCTCGGGGAAGTGCAGGACTGCTTCGCGAGGCAGGTACGCGGCGAGCTGACGAGCGTAGCGCGCGGCCGCCTCCTCGCCCGCGATCGCGACGAGCACGGGCCTCGCCTGCTCGCGGAAGAGTGCCGCGGTCAGAACGGGGCGGACGATGCCGGGCACTGCGACGGCGGCGTCGTCACCGGCGTACACGAGGTCGGAAAACGCGCGGTACGAGTCCGCTCCGCGCAGCGAGGCGACTATGTGGTCGATGAGGCTCACGTTGGCGGGAGGGCTCCTTCGGCTAGACGTGGTCGGCGAATCGGTCGCGAACAGCACGAAAGCCCCGCTCCGGCAACCGGGCGGGGGTGCGAGTGCGAGAGTAGCGCCGCGGGAGGGTGCGGTCAATGTAGGACGCTAGCAGGCGGCGCTCCGCCAGGTGTCGCCTGTCGGCCTAGGACCGGTTCGTGATCTCGATGAGGTGGTAGCCGAAGCGTGTCTTCACCGGACCGTGAACGACGCCGATCTCTCCGCTGAATACGACGTCGTCGAACTCGCGCACCATCATTCCGGGCGAGAACTCGCCTAGAGCCCCACCGTCTCGCTTGGAGGGACACATCGAATGGGCGCTGGCGATCTCCGCGAAGTCGGCACCACTCTCTATCTTCTCCTTCAAGTTCAGGCACTCTTCTTCAGTGTTCACGAGGATGTGCCTTGCCGAAGCCTTGGTCATCTCGTCCATCCTTTCCTGCGCGCTACTGGACGGCCAGCAGTTCAACCTCGAAGACCAGCGTGGCGTTGGGCGGGATGGCGCTGCCTGCGCCTTGCGCGCCGTAGCCCATGTCGGGCGGGATGGTCAGCTTGCGCTTCCCGCCGACCTTCATGCCGGCCACGCCCGCGTCCCAGCCGCTGATGACCTGTGCCTGCCCCAGCACGAACTCGAACGGTTGACCCCGGTCGAGCGACGAGTCGAACTTGGTGCCGTCGGTGAGCCAGCCGGTGTAGTGCACCGTGACCAGATTGCCGCTCTTGGCCTCCGCTCCGTCTCCTACTACCAGGTCCTCGACAACGAGTTCGGTGACGTCTTCGGCCAGGCCTGTCGTGTCGACCGGCGCGGACTCGTCGGCCGACTGCTGGGGCTGCGTCTGTGGCTGCTCGGAACCCTGAGTGGGTTCGTCGGACTCTTCCTCCCCCTGTACGGCGAACACGACAACTGTCGCCCCCACGAAGATAAGCCCGATCGCCAGCCAGAGTATCGTCCTTTTCGACACGAGAACCTCCCGAGAACGGCACCTAGACACGTGAACTGTACATGCAGCCGTCGCGCTGAGTCCATCACTTGTATAGTTGGCGCATGAATGCGGACTCCGAAATCGCGCGCCTGAGGGCCCTCACCGGCGCCAAGTGGGCGCGCTTCAACGGAGACGTCATCCCCGCGTGGGTCGCCGACATGGACCTTCCCACGGCGCCGCCGATCATCGAGGCGCTCCGCACGCTGGTCGACGCGAGCGACTTCGGCTACAACGCGGCGTCCTTCGACGACAGCGTGGTTCACGCGTGGGCCGACTGGTCCGAGCGGCGATTCGCCTGGCGGCCCGATCCTGGGCGCTCGCGCAAGTTCTCGAACGCTCTCCAGCCCATAGCCGCGTCGCTGAACGTCGCGACCCAGCCCGGTGACGGTGTCGTCTTGTTCACGCCTATCTACCCGCCGTTCTTCGACCTCATCGAGAAGGCGGGGCGGCGCATAGTGGAGTGTCCTCTCGCCGAAGATGGCTGGCGCATCGACATCGACATACTCGAGTCGCTCGTGGACGACACTACGCGCGCGGTACTCGTGTGCAACCCGCACAACCCGAGCGGGCGCGTGCTGGACGCGCAGGAGTTCGCCGCGCTCGCGAGTATCGCCGAAGAGCGGGACCTGCTCGTCATCAGCGACGAGATCTGGCAGGACCTCACGTATCCGGGCGCGAGGCACACGCCGTTCGCGACGCTCGGCGACGAGGCGGCCGCCCGTACCGTGACCATCACTTCGGCCAGCAAGAGCTTCAGTCTCGGCGGGCTGGGTTGTGCGGTTGCGCACTTCGGCTCACCGCACGTGCTCGAGGCCCTGGACGCTCTGCCACCGCACCTGCTTGGCGGAGTGAGCGCGACCGCCGCGCTGGCAGCGATCGCCGCGTGGCGTGAGGGCGAGCCTTGGCTCGAAGAGACGCTGACGCTGCTGCAGGCGAATCGCGACCATCTCGCCGAGCGACTTGCGGCTGAGCTACCGCAAGTCGGCTTCACAACGCCGGAGGCCACCTATCTCGCGTGGCTGGACTTCCGCCCTCTCGGACTACCGAAAGACCCCGCGAAGTTCCTGCTCGAAGAGGCGCGCGTCGCGCTGTCGCCGGGACCGGACTTCGGCGCGCCGGGCGCAGGATTCGCTCGGCTCAACTTCGGCACGACGCCAGAGATCCTCGACGAGATCGTCGACCGGATGGTGCGGGTGCTCGGCTAGCGTCTCGTGGACGCTGCTCCGCCGCCACCGCCGCCCCAGAACATCATGACGCCCGTGCAAGTGCCCCGACGCGGCAGAAGGCACAGGATTTCAGGAAACTACTTGACATCTGAGTTTCCATTGTGGAAACTGAGTACGCCCTGAGTTTCCTACCGAGTTCGGAGACGCTCGATGAACACGACCAAGCGGCAAATCGCCGAAGCGTTCGACCGTCGGCTCAACGATGTGGGCTACGACCGTACCACCCTGGACGACGTCGCGAGCGAACTGCACATCTCGAAGAAGACGATCTACGTGCACTTCGATGGCAAGCGCGACATCTACGCCCAGATCGTCGCCGAGCGTGCCGCACGCGAGAAGATGCGGCTCGCTGCTGCGGTCGCGACACTGCCCACATACTCCGCCCGAGTCGTGGCTGTCCTGACCTCGCTGCTCGACTCCGCCCGTGCTCACATCCGCGACACCGATCGCGAGGAGTGGCTGAGGGAGTACGAGGTCGCAGCCGACGCGTTTCGGCAAGCCACCGGTGAGCTCCTGCGCGAACTCATCACCGGTGGCATGGAGGCCGGGGAGTTCGCCCCCGGCGACGCCGAGTTCGCCGAGCACATGATATCGGCCATGATGCTCGACTACGTGGTGATGGTCCGCGACGATCCGTCGATCGACCACGACTCTGAGCTTCTGGGTCGAGTCCTCAAGTTCCTGAAGTAGGTTCTGCGGGTTCTCCCGCAGGTCTGGTCTCCCCGACCTTCGGCGAGCCCTTGTGTGTGCCCGATGGAAACTGGAAGCCGTTACGGTTTCCATACGAAGAAGGAGTAGAACGATGAACGAAACGATTGCAGCGACCGAGACAACGACGACGGCCGAAGCGGCCGCGGCGGTCCGCGGCGGGGGCTGGTCCGCGCAGACCGCAGGCGAGAAGGCCTTCTCGCTCGTCGTGTTCGGTTTCGGGGTGATGGTGTCCGCAGTGTTCAGCTACTACCTCATCGCCGACCCGGGACGCCTGACCGAGGCGTGGGAGTGGATCCGCTCGCTGCCGCTGCTCGCGCAGGTGGTGTTGTGGCTCCTCTTCCTGCCCTGGATGGCGGCCCTCTGGGTCTGGAACATGCCGTGGGCGCTGGGCATCCGGCTGGTGCTTGTGGTAGGCACGCTCGTCTTCACGAACTACCTGCTGTGGCCCTGGAAGGAATGACAGCGCCCGTCGGGGCGGCGCGGCGTCGAGCAGCGAGGCGCCGTCCGCCCTACTCCTCGGCAGGCAGCTGGAAGAGCCCCTCTACCGTCACATGCAGGGTCCGCGCCAGCAGCAAGGCGAGATACGTGGAGGGCACGTATCGGCCGTTCTCGATTGAGTTGATCGTCTTGCGGGTCACGCCCACGGCATCCGCGAGTGCCGCCTGAGTCAGACTGGCCTCGGCGCGTGCCACGCGCAGGCTGTTTCGAAGCTTCTTCTCGCCCAACTCAGCTCCTGTCCAGGACGACGAGCGTCGCGAACAAGGCGACGGCGCCGCTCACCATGACCGCCCCGAGCAGGAACGGCATGTCGACGGTGGCGTGAGAGCCGGACAGGATCGCGAAGACGAACAGGCCGACGACGGAGCCGAAGTACGCGTTGCGCCAGGCCTTGAGCTTGATGAGGGTGCGCCGCTCGTCGTCGAGCGTGTCACGGAGGCCTTCCCTGTCGATGCGTAGTTCCGTGTGCGCCAGGAGCAAGGCGAGGAGGCAACCGCCCACGAGGGCTACGAGGAGGAAGGGGTTGCCGCCCATGAGGAACGCTGGACAACCGAGAAATCCGCACGCCCATCCCGGACTGAACACTTCGGCGAAGATGAGCAGCAGGAAGCCCACCAGGACGAGAAGCATCCACACGTAGGCGCGATGCCTCCTTGCCTCCAAGATTCCAGCCAGCGACATGATGCGTCCCTTGCCACGATTGAGTAGTTTGCTACTCATAAGGTAACGCATACTACTCATCTCTGCAAGGGAGGCAGATAGGTGCGAGCAGGGCAGCGTCCAGCGGCCCGAGCGCCTCTCTTCACTCCGTCGCCTGTGAGCCGTCTGCTCGAGCCGCATGTTTGGATGCGGCCAGGGCGCGTCAACCGCTGCTTGCACGCCATGCCCGTCCTTTGGGTACCCTTGTCTACAACCGGTCCCAAGGAGTCCCGATGCCGTCGAAGAAGGCCGAACCTGCCGCCTCAACCACCTGCTGCGACGAAGCGCAACGCGAACGATGCGCCGAGATAGCACGGCGGCTCGAGGAACACTACACCGACCCGAAACCGGCTTTGCGCTACGAGAATCCGTTCCAACTGCTGATAGCGGTCATTCTCAGCGCGCAGACCACCGACGATGCCGTGAACCGCGCGACGCCGACACTCTTCGAGGCCTACCCCGATGCGCACGCGCTCGCGCAGGCGGACCCCGCGCAAGTGGAGGAGCTCATCCATTCGCTCGGGTTCTTTCGGCAAAAGACGAAGTCCATCATCGCCACGGCCCAGTCCCTGGTTGCCGAACACGACGGCGAGGTGCCCAAGACGATGGAGGAGCTCACGCAGCTTCGCGGCGTGGCGCGCAAGACCGCCAACATCGTGCTTGGAAGCGCGTTCGACGTCGTCGAAGGCATCGCGGTGGATACGCACGTCTTCAGGTTGGCGCACCGTTTCGGCATCTCTTCGGCAAAGGATCCGAACAAGGTCGAGGGCGACCTGTGCGCGTGCTTCCCGCGCGACCGCTGGTACCGGGTGAACTACGAGATGATCAGCCACGGCCGGGCGATCTGCGAAGCCAAGCGGCCCGTGTGCGGGCAGTGCTTCCTTGTCGACATCTGCCCGAGCGCGTTCACCGTGAAGGGGTGGCGCGAGAGCCCCTAGGCGCGCGAAGGTCCCGCTAGCCTCTTGCCAGGAACATCACGATCCACGCGACCATGACCAGAAGCGTCGCCGCCCCGACGGCCGCCCAAACGCGCTCGCGACGAGCGAACTCACCCACAGACATCCTGTGCGCCACTCGCGAATACCCGATCTGGTTGGCATGTGTGGCGAAGACCGCCTGCAGCGCCACCGTGACGGCAAGCATGCCCCACCCGATTGCGACCGCCCACACTGTCGTTGTCCCGCCCTTGCGGATCATGTTGTCCACGAACACCCATGCCGGCAGGAAGAGGATCGCGGGCCACTGACCGTGGGCCAAGCCCCACAGCGGCGGGATGAAGAACGCGCCCCAGTTGAAGCGCGGGAGTTCGAGAGCGAGCGCGGGATCGAGGCCCGACGGCTCGTTCGCGTCGGGCACTTCGGCAGGTGCTACGCCGGAGGATCTGGGCGCCGCGCGACTCATGTCAGCACGCCGGTGGCGACGGCGGCGAACAGAATCGAGGGCAGCATATTGCCGACAGGCAGGCGCTTTACGCCCGCCAGGTCGAGCCCGATCGCAAGAATCAGCGCCCCACCCGAGGCCTGGATCGAGGCGATCACGGCC
>JAOUET010000199.1 GCA_029858605.1 Coriobacteriia bacterium
CGACAGCACCGACTCGGAGCGCAGTGCGGAAGGTGGAGTGACCACCGTAGACGAGCAAGAACTTGCCGCACTCGCATCCGAAGGGGTCCTCGTGGTGGACGTTCGCTCGCCGGGCGAGTTCGCGCAAGGACACGTACCGGGTGCCGTAAACGTGCCATACACGGAGATTCCGGCCGTTGCTGCCCGTTGGGATCTTGCTGAGCCGATCGCGGTGTACTGCCTGTCGGGTGACCGCTCAGGCACGGCGGTCGACACACTCGTGCGCATGGGCTTCCGAGAGATATACCACTTCGATGCCGGCCTGCAGGCGTGGAACGGGCAGCTCGATCAAGGCTCGTCGGCACCGATTCCCGAGACGGGGTCGGAGGCGGCGATCACGGGTCCCGTCATGTACGAGTTCTACAGCGACGGTTGAACGTACTGCCAGGAGATGAAGCCTGTGGTCCACAGGCTTGAGGAAGAGTACGAGGGTACCGTCGAGTTTCGAATCGTGAACGTCGACACAGACCCAGCTGCCGAGCGCCTGGTGGCGCAATACCGGGTTGCCGGCGTCCCGATGTTCGTCTTCCTGAACTCCGACGGGTCGGTTTCCCAACAGATTATCGGCAAGAGGTCGGAAGATACGCTGCGAAGCGCGCTCGACGGACTTCGATAGCCGTCGAGGATGTCACTGTCGAGGGCACCCGAGGCGATAGGCTCGGCTCACTAGGTGGGTATATTCATAGTGAGGACCAGGGGGTGTCCACAGTCCAGATGCGCGAAGCGAGGTGAGCGTATCTCGGTGATTACAGAACAATACGGCTTGGGCCGGGATGGCAGATGAAGACCTCCGGGTATTGCCTACCAGTTCGATTCGGTACGTAGGCGATAATGTCGGTTCGATAGGTAGCGCTTCGAGGCAGGAAGCGCAGACCAAGAAGCAAACGTGTGTCTGTGGGATTGAGTCAGGCTCCGGAGAGTCGGGCATAAGCCTCTGGATAGTGTAGGAGTGCGACCGGCAGGGACCGCTCAGTCGGTCAACAGCTCCCAAAGATATCCTTTTGGAGGGGAACCTCGGGCGGTGCGAAGGCCATCCCGGCTTTTTGTTGCCCGAAATCGTTGGGGACCGCCGCGGTACCACGCGACACAGCGCGGATGCCGACGGGCACCCAGCCTCCATCCATTCGCATGCGGCTGACGTGCTCGCATGCTATAGTGTGTGTCCGCTGCGAGCCGACAGCGGCGAAAAGCAGACACGGGCGAGTGGCGCAACGGGAGCGCACCTGCTTTGCACGCAGGGGGTTGTCGGTTCGAATCCGATCTCGTCCACCAGCGACACGACGAGGCCGCGGTATCCCCGCGGCCTCTCTATATCGCGGCGCAGGTTGCCGCATGCCATGTCCGTGCGGGCGCACGGAACTCCGGCTACAGCCCCAGCCGGTCCCTCACTCTGTCGCTCTCCAGTTCCTTGGCCGCAACGCGCCCGACTCTGCGAGCGGACCGCTCCTCCCGTCCGGCAAGGCGCCGCGCCACTTCCAGTGCCCGCGTGTTGAGCGGCACGCTGCGTTTGCCGACATTTCGCAGCGCCCAATCGATCGCCTTCGTGACGTAGTTGCGACCGTCATCGGCTTCGCGCTCTATCGTGTCGAGGAACGGCAGGAAAGCCTCGTCCGGGGCGTCCTTGTCGTGCCAGGCGAGGCACGCGATGAGCGCGAAGCCGGCTCGCTTGACGAACTCCTCGCGGCGGGGGGCCAGCTCCATGGCAAGCTCGTACGCGAAGGGCGTCTTGTCGAGCAGGTTCAGGCACAGTTGGTCGGTGGTGTCCCAGGAATCGAGAGCCGCGACCCACGACTCGACTTGCTCGCGAGTCACGAGCGTAGGCTCGTCGAGAATGGATGCGAGGATCCGGGCCTCGTGCACCCCGCTGTCCCACAGTCGGGCTGCGACGGCATGGCGCCAAACGGGGTCTCGGCGGCGGCCCTTGAGCACCTCGCGCGCGACGGAGCGCAGGGTCTTGACTGGGACTCCGAGCGTGCCTTCGCGATTGATGCCGAACTGCGCCATGCCCTCGACGTTCTCCGGGTTTGCCGAAGTCTGCAAGTGCTCCAGCAACAGTTCGGTGGCGGGGAATGCCTCAAGGGCCGCCGCCTCGTGTGGCTCGCCGGTCTTGTCGCTCACGTCAACCGCCCTGTCATGGGGTCGCACGTCCGTCGATGTGGAAGAATGTACCCGTCCAACGCGACGAGGGGAGTGCTGCGTGGCCGTACTGTCGGTTCCGGACGCGCCGGTCGGAGACTGGCTCGAAGCCGCGGCGCGCCGCTTGTCGCGGCGGAGCTACGATGGGCGCCCTGTAGCCGAAGACGCACTCGCGGCGCTCGAGAGCGTGTGCGAAAGATTCCGCTCTGCGGCTGAGGTTCGAACGGTTCTCGCACGTGAGGCGCCTCCGGACATGTTCCGCGGGATACTGGGCTCCTACGGGCGCATCAGCGGCGCGCCGAGCGCACTCGCCTTCGTTGGTCCGGCCGCAGGAGAGGATGTCCCCGTCGCCATCGGCTATTCGGGTGAGACGGCGGTGCTGGAGGCTACGAGACTAGGCCTTGGCACCTGTTGGGTCAGCGGGCTGTTCAGACGCTCGACCGCGGCGGCCATCGCCGACTGCGATGCAGGCGAGGCCGTCTGGGCGGTCTCGCCTGTCGGGTACCCTAGAGCGACTCTGAGTGGCGCGGAGCGCCTGCTCTATCGTCAGAAGCCGGGACGCGCGCGGCATCGACTGGCTGCGGGCGAGATAGCGCCTGGAATCGGCTCGGCATGGCCGGATTGGGCCTGCAAAGGGGTGGAGGCCGCTCGGCACGCGCCCTCTGCAGCCAACCGTCAGCCCTGGCGTTTTCGCTACGAGGGCGATCACGTCGTCATCGCCTATGCGGGCCCGGAAAGCGTCAAGTACCCGAAGCGTCTTGACTGCGGTATCGCGATGCTGCACTTCGAGCTTGCGGCGCGAGCGAGTGGAGTCCCCGGTTCTTGGCTTCTTCTGGCCGGCGGCGCGGACGTAGCGTCCTGGGTGGTCGAATGAGTTGTCCGCCAGAGAGCCCGTTGCACCCGCGCACACCACACGAAGGGCTTCGCGTCTGCTATGAGTCCACGACCTCGTTTGGCGTGACGTCGTGGACGGGTTCGACCGTCGCGTCGATCGAGGGGTTCGGCTCCCTTGGTCGCCAGTCTTCGGGGACGATGAACACCGGTTCGTCGAGCCGGTCGATTATCCGGTGCAGAGG
>JAOUET010000200.1 GCA_029858605.1 Coriobacteriia bacterium
CTACCGCGAGTTCTGGGCGAACGCCACGGATGAGGTCGTGGCGCTGCGACCTGACGTCGTCCACTGCCACGACACGGACACGGCCGCAGTCGGCCTGAGGGTGCTGCGCCGACTCGGTGAATCCGAATGTGCGCTCGTACTCGACTTGCACGAACTCTACCGCGAAAGTCGCATGATTCCCCAGCGTGGCGCGAAGGGCGCGTTCGCGAAGGCGACCGTATCGCGGATCGAACGATTGGCGGCACGGACGGCGTCACTCGTGATCGTGGCCAACCCCGGTCAGGCGGGCCTGGTCACCGGCGTCACGGCCGATGACACTCGAATCGTCGTGGCGGAGAACGCTCCCGATACCGGCCGGTTCGCGCCTTCGGCGCGCGAGCGAGTCGCGGACGATCCTCTGAGAGTCTGCTACATCGGGCAGAAGAGGACCGCCGATCACCTGGTGGATCTCATGGACGCCGTGGGCCGAACGCCGCGGACGCACGCCCTGATAGCAGGTGGGGGACCGGCCGCCGAAGAGGTGGCACGTGCGGCAGACATGCGCGAGCGTGTCGATGTGGTCGGCAGGGTGGACTACGAGGAGATACCGGCCCTGTACTCCGAGTGCGATGCGGTGTACGCGGTCTACGACACGAGCGTCGGCAACTACAGGACGCACTTCCCGGTCAAGGCGATGGAAGCGATGGCCATCGGCGTGCCGGTGATCGTCTCTGAGGGCACCTGGGTCGCCTCCTACGTCGAAGAGCACGGTATCGGCAGCGCCGTAAGGGAGCACGATGTCGACGCCATCGCAGGAGTTCTCGCGCGGTGGCGTGATGATCCGCGATCCTGCGGGGATATGGGTCGCCGCGGAAGGGAACTGATACAAGGGGGGCTTAACTGGGAGACCGTTTCCACACGGCTCGTGGATGCCTACGCCGAAGCCTTCGGCAAAGGAAGAAGCAAGGGGGAAGGATGAGCATCGGGGATCTGAGCGTTGCTGCCGAAGACGTCGAGGCGTATCTCGAATCGGGGGCGCCGCATCCGAGAGTGGTAGTCATAGCGGGTTCGGGACTGGGCGGTCTGGCGGACGCAGTCGAGCGACAGCACGTCGTATCACACATGGATCTCCCTGGGTTCCCGAAGGCTGGCACGTCGGTTCGCGGGCACGAGGGACGCGTGGTCGGTGGCTACATCGGGGACACTCCGGTCGCTATCTTCCAGGGACGCGTTCACTGCTACCAGGGCGTTTCCGCGCGAGATGCCGCCTACCCGGCTCGTTTCGCCGCAGCGCTGGGCGCCGAAGTGCTTGTTGTGACGAACGCCGCGGGTGGCGTCTCGGAGGATCTCGCCCCGGGCCAGATCGTGCTGATTCGCGACCACATCAACCTGATGGGAGACAATCCGCTCCTGGGCTGGTCGGGACCGGAGGGTGGAACGCCGTTCGTGTCGATGTACGGCGCGTACGACAAGCAGATGCGATCGATCGCCGTCGCCGTCGCCGAGGAGATCGGGGTCACCGTCACCGAGGGCGTATACGCAGGCCTCCTTGGACCGACGTACGAAACCCCCGCCGAGGTTGCGTTCGTTCGAACGGCCGGTGCGGACGTGGTTGGCATGTCGACGGTTCCCGAAGTGATCGTGGCGCGTGCATTCGGGCTGAAGGTGCTCGGCCTGTCGTTGGTCACCAACGTCGCGGGAGCCAGCGGGATCTCGCATGCTGAGGTGCTTGAGGCAGGCAAGCATGCCGAGGAGAGCCTCACGGCCCTCGTCGGCGCGGTGCTGTCTCGCCTGTAGGCGTTTCTCTTGGCAGGTGATCTCTCGTTGAAGACGCTCCATTCAGGCATTCGGCGAACCCTTCTGCTGTATACTTCCAGGACTGTCGAACACGCGGCCTGCGCCGCTTAGGTACGAAGGAGTCGTGATGGAGCACCACGTCAAAGACGAATCGCTTGCCCCTGCGGGCAAGAATCGCATCGAATGGGCCGACAAGGACATGCCGGTTCTTGCATCCATTCGCGAGCGATTCGAGAGAGAGAAGCCACTCGCGGGCGTGAGGGTGGGTGCGTGCCTTCACGTGACCACCGAGACCGCCAACCTCATGCGGACGCTTAAGGCCGGTGGCGCCGATATCGTGCTGTGTGCGAGCAATCCGCTGTCCACCCAAGACGATGTCGCAGCGTCGCTCGTTTTCGACTACGGTGTCCGCACGTACGCGATCAAGGGCGAGGACAACGACACGTACTGGTCGCACATCGATGCTGCGATAGACCACAGGCCACAGATCACGATGGACGACGGTGCCGATGTCGTCGGGCGCATCCACGCCGAACGAACAGAGGCCCTTGACGGCATAATCGGTGGCACCGAGGAGACCACGACCGGCGTCATTCGTCTCAAGGCGATGGCCGCCGACGGCGCGCTGCGCTACCCGATCGTCTCTGTGAACGACGCGATGACGAAGCACCTGTTCGACAACCGCTACGGCACCGGCCAGTCGACGATCGACGGCGTGATACGCGCCACCAACCGGCTCATCGCCGGTCGCACGGTCGTCATCTCGGGATACGGGTGGTGCGGCAAGGGTGCCGCGATGCGCGCCTCGGGACTTGGCGCAAAGGTGATCGTGTGCGAGATAGATCCCCTCAAGGCGCTCGAGGCCGTGATGGACGGCCACCGCGTCATGCCGGCCGTCGAAGCCGCGAAGCAGTGCGACATCTGGATAACGGTCACCGGAGACATCAACGTGATCGATACGCCGGCCTACGAGACGATGAAGGACGGCGCCATCATCTGCAACTCCGGACACTTCAACGTAGAGATCAACATCGCGCATCTGCGCGAGAACGCCGCGTCCGTGCGTGAGGTCAAGCCCCTTGTAGAGGAGTTCGCCCTCAAAGACGGTCGCAAGATCTACCTGCTTGCAGACGGCCGGCTCGTCAACCTTGCTTGCGCCGAAGGGCATCCCGCCAACGTCATGGACATGAGCTTCGCCAACCAGGCGCTTTCGGCCGAGTACCTGGTCGCCAACGCCGCCGCGCTCGAACCGGGTGTCTACCCGGTGCCGGAAGAGATCGACCATGCGATCGCAGCGCTCAAGCTCGAAACCATGGGCGTGCATATCGATGAACTCACCGACGAACAGCGCAAGTACCTCGCGTCGTGGCAGGAAGGTACCGTGTAGGCCGAACGAGCGTCGCCGATCCGAACGAACGGAGAACGATCCGATGACAGACACCCCTCACGAGTTCTCGCC
>JAOUET010000029.1 GCA_029858605.1 Coriobacteriia bacterium
AGCGATGTGGGCGACAGCAAGATCGCAATCCTTACGGCTCACAGTTTGCCCGTTGCCGATCTTTCGGACCCCGATCCCTACTGCGAGGGACTGCGGTTTCTTGCGGCGCGCCTTGCCCATGGGCTAGGTATGGACCCCGGTTCCGAGTTTTCGGACGACGCGAGGCTGCCCGGAGTGTCGGCGTACGGCGCCATGACTGGCGAGCTGCCGTGGGTGCTCGCGTTCCAGTCGAAGGGTCAGCGTGAATGTGAGTGGCTTGGACCGGAGTTGGGCGATGTTCTCGAGGCTGTGGCGGAGGCGGGCATCAAAGGTGTCGTCGTGCAGCCGATCGGCTTCGTCACGGATCACATGGAAACGCTGTATGACCTAGATGTCGAGGCCGGCGGGAAGGCCATGGAGTTGGATCTTGAGTTCGAGCGTGGGCGCGTGCCCAACGCATCGCCGATACTCGTCGAGGGACTCCTGCGAGTAGTGGTGCAAGCTCTGGACCTTCCGACGCGGGAGCCGTCATCTGCCGTGGAAGGGCATCTCACGTCGTGAAACACATCCTCATCATCGGAGGCGGGGTCGCAGGCCTGGGCGCGGCGTTCAAGGTGAAGAGAGTTGCCGACGAGGGTCACCCAGTCACGTTCACACTGCTAGAGAAGGACCCACGCATCGGCGGAAAGATCGCGACCGAGTACGTGAACGATGAGTGGAACGGCGGGGAGGGAGAGCGGTTCGTCGTCGATGGTGGCCCCGACTGCTTCCTGACAGAGAAACCTGCCTGCCACCGAATAGCGAAACTGACGCAGATCTTCGAAGACGAATTGCCCACTGACGACAGCCGCAAGCGCACCTACATTCTGTCCCGGGGCAGGCTCCACGATCTGCCCGACGGCGTCATGATGTTCGCGCCGACGAAGTTCGTGCCGTTCGCCACCACTGGCTTGTTCTCGTTGCCGGGCAAGATCCGCATGGGCATGGACCTCGTTGTCCCGAAGAAGCAGTGGAGCGAGAGCGAGCGAATGGACGAGACGCTCGAGTCGTTCGTCGTGCGCCGGATGGGCCGTGAGTGCTTGGACCGTCTTGCTGAACCGCTGGTCGGCGGCGTGCACGCATCCGATCCATCGCAGATGTCGCTGGCGGCGACGTTCCCGCGCCTGCTCGAGATGGAGCAGAAGTACGGATCGCTGACGAGAGGTTTCATAGCCGCACGCAAGAAGGTCGAGGAGATGCGCAGGAAGTACCCGCCGAAGCCGGGTCAGAAGCGTAGGACTTTCTTCACATCGTTCTCCGGGGGTATGCAGCAACTCACCGAAGCAATGGCGGCAGCGGCGGGCCGAGACCACATTCGGCCGGGCGCGCAAGTCGAGCAGATACGACGACGCGATGGCGGATGGACGGTCACGCTCTCGGACGGTTCCGCGTTGCAGGGCGACGGGGTGATCGTCGCCACCGAGGGTTGGGCTGCCGAGCCACTCCTTCGGCCGGTCGATGCGGATATCGCCAATGCGCTCTCAGGGATACCGGCGAGCTCTTCGGCGACGGTTTCGCTGGCGTTTCGCGAAGACGAGATCGGCATCGACATGAACGCCTTCGGCGTGCTGTGCCCGCTTGCCGAGGCACGCTCGTTGATGGCTGCCACCTACTCGTCCACGAAGTGGCCGGGAAGAGCGCCGAGCGGCAAGGTGTTGATGCGCGGCTTCGTCGGAGGGCCGCACAACCAGGCGATCATGCGCCAGTCCGACGACGATCTGGTGGAGATCGTTCTCAGCGAGCTTCGAGGCATCCTCGGCGTTGTCGGGGAGCCTCTGTTCTCACGGGTGTTCCGGTGGCACCTCGGCATGCCGCAGTACACGATCGGGCATCTCGACAGAGTCGAGCTCATCGAAGAGCAATGCGAAGGCATCCCGGGCCTTGCGCTCGCGGGTGGCTCCTACAGGGGGGTCGGCGTTCCGAACTGCATCGAAAGCGGCGAACGGGCAGTCAGCAAACTACTTGGCGAGTGGGACATCCGGTCGGCCGAGGATGGCGAAGAAGAGAAGCGGTACTACTAGGCGCCAACGCAAGCGTGGCGCTGCCGAAGGGCCCCTACCGGTCGGAATCACCCATATCTGACGACTGGATCAGCTCCAGCATTCTGGCGTGGAGCACAGGGTTTGCCGCGATGACGCCGTACGAGGTCGCACTCCAGGGCTCTCCGTCGATGCCCGAGATGTGCGCACCTGCTTCTCGGCAGATAATCGCACCGGCAGCAGTGTCCCAGGGCTGCAATCCGAACTCCCAGAACCCGTCGGCTCGACCCGCTGCGACGTGCACGCAGTCGTTGGCAGCCGATCCGTCGCGGCGGATACCCTGGACAGGCGTGCGAAGGAACCGCGCGAGCACGTCTAGCTGGCGGTCCAGCGTGCGAGTCCGATCGTAGGGAAACCCGGTGACCAGCAGAGCCTCGCGTAGGTCGTGAGTGTCGCTGCATCGGACGGTCCGGTCGCCAAGCCATGCCCCCTGACCGACCGCACCGCTGGCGAGTTCGTCGGACGGCACGTTGTAGACTGCGCCGACAACGGGCTCGCCGTCTCTCAGCAGAGCGACGGAAACGGAGTAGCAGGGGAAGCCGTGCATGAACGAGGTCGTCCCGTCGAGCGGATCGACGACCCAGACCTCCGAGTCGCCCAAAGACCCTTCGCTTGCATCGGCGAGGTCGTAGACCTCACGCTCTTCGACGACGAAGCGCGCTCCTTTCGTCTCCTCGGCGATCGCCCGCAGGACGGCGACACCGGCATCGATGTCGACGTCGGTAACGTAGTCGGTGGGCGACCCCTTCGTGCGCACTCGGCCCAGGTCTCCTAGGCGAGCGGCGACTCGACGACCACCGGCGAGTGCCGCTACTCGAGCGATGTCCAGTTCACGCAGCATCGGAATCCTTCGTAGGGAAGAGATAGGGTAGGCTCAAACAGTGTACCGCTCGTTGCGGGTCGCCGAGACAGGGGGTTGGCATGTTCCACCTCGGATTCGATGCTCCTATGACGCCGGAACTTGCCGAGGAGCTCCGGTACCGCGCCAGGCAGCTCAGAGGCGCCTCTCTCACAGCGACGACGACGGCCGCTTCGGGACATCCGGGGGGTTCGATGTCCTCTGCGGAGATCTACACCGTGCTGTTCTCTTGCGCCAGGCTCAGACCTGCCGAGCCGCGTTGGCATGCGAGAGACCGCGTAGTGATCAGCCACGGTCACACGTCTCCGGGTGCGTACGCAGCTCTTGCGCTCGCGGGGTTCTTCCCGCTGCCGGACTTCGTAGCCCACTTCAGGCAGACGGGCAGCCCCTACGAGGGACACGTGGAAAGAGCGGTTCCCGGAATCGAATGGTCGTCCGGCAATCTGGGCCAGGGTCTGTCCGCCGGCGTCGGGATGGCTCTCGGCGCGCGCATGACCGGCTTGGGCTGGCATACGTATGTGGTCATGAGCGATGGCGAACAGCACAAGGGCCAGGTTGCCGAAGCGAGACGGCTTGCCGCAAAGGAGGGCCTGGGGGACCTCACCGCGATCGTCGACTTCAACGGCATCCAGATATCCGGACATACGCGCGACGTGATGCCCGTGAACGTCGTCGGCGATTTCGCGGCGGACGGGTGGCGCGTCATCGAAGTCAACGGACACGACGTCGAGGCACTGCACGCCGCCATCTCCGACGCGACGTTTGACGACGTGGGCCCGGTGGCCGTGGTCGCGCACACGATCATCGGCAAAGGCGTGTCCTTCATGGAGGACGACGCCGAGTATCACGGCCGAGGACTGACTGCTGAGGAGTACGTGAGGGCCATGGCCGAGTTGTCTCTCGAGCCGAGGCTGGACGATGCGAAGGATCGCCGAAGCGAACCGATTCTCCTGGAAGCACTGCCTCATCAGACACCGGCCGTGGCGGTGAATTCCGGCGAAGCGCGGACGTACGGTGCAGACGACAAGACGGACAATCGTTCCGCATGGGGCAACGCGCTGGCAGACCTGGCTTCGGCGAACCCCAGACTCCCCGTTGCCGTTCTCGACTGCGACCTGGCGGTTTCGGTCAAGACGGAGGGATTCGCAAAGGCTCGGCCGGACGGCTTCGTGCAGTGTGGCGTCGGCGAGCACAACGCATGCACCGTCGGAGGTGCACTTTCGACGTGCGGTGTGCTGACCTTCTGGAGCGATTTCGGCGTTTTCGGATGCGATGAGACATACAACCAGCAGCGCCTCAACGACATCAACGGTGCCGCACTGAAGCTCGCGCTGACTCACTGTGGCGTGGACGTCGGCGAGGACGGCAAGACCCACCAGTGTCTGGACTACGTCGGGGCGTTCCGTGAGCTGTTCGGGTGGAAGGTGATAGTGCCTGCGGATCCCAACCAGACCGATCGGGCTGTCCGGGCTGCTGCCGTGATGCAGGGCTGCGTGGCCATAGCTATGGGACGCAGCAAGCTCGACGTCGTGACAGGTAGGGACGGTGTACCCGCGTTCGGTGGCGACTACAGTTTCGAGTACGGGCGAATCGACTGGGTTCGAGAGGGTAGCAGCGCTGCGATACTGGCGATGGGAACGCCTGTCGGCGCAGCTGTGGCGGCTGCGGATGCGTTGGAGGAGTCTGGCTTCGACGTGGCAGTGGGCGTGGTTGCGTGCCCACTCGACCTGGACGACTCGGCGATGAAGAAGGCGGCACGAAGGCCGGTTCTGTTCACGGTGGAAGACCACTCCATTCGCACTGGTCTGGCAGCATCCGTCGGCGAATGGCTCGCGCTCAACGGTGTCGCGACAAGACTCGAACGAATCGGCGTGCCGGGCTATCAGTCGAGCGGAGCAGCCCGGGACCTCTTGGCTGCGTGTGACTTGGACGCCGACGGCATTGTCCAGCGCGTGATGAGTGCGATCGGCTAGTAGGCACGAGCCGAGAGGCCCGCGCCGATCACTCGTCGCCGTGGGAGCGAATCGATTCGATGACGCGCGCCGTCTCGTCCACGGTGGTGCGCGCGACGGGCGTCACTCCTCTTTCGGCCAAGACGGCCAGCGCGGCGGTGACCGCCGCGGGCAGTGCGGTTTCGAGTTGCGGAGTGAGCGTGGTCTCCCACTGGCGGATCTGCGCTATCTGGATGCCGATACACTCGGCATCGAGGACGATTCCGGTGAGCGCGGCCGCATCGAGCACGTTGACGAATCGCGTGTCGTGGAGAGAGTGAAGCACCTGGTTCGGGGCGATGTCCTCGGGCGCGAGCCGCCCCACGGTGCCAGGCTCCTGACCCGTGCCGTCGACGGCGTCGATGACGAGCACGAACTCGCGTTCCTTCAGGAGGCTCAGCATTCCGAGTCCCATTGTGCCCGCATCGATGATCTCGACGCTCTCCGGGAACTGGAACCCAGACATCAGCAGTTCGACTACGCGGATACCCACACCCTCGTCGCCCATGAGGAGGTTGCCTATCCCCATAACAAGTGTCGGTGCGGTCATGTCATCCATTCTCATTGACCCCTGCGGTGGACCGGGCAATCGCGCGGCCAAGATGCTGCGGGAGAGTCGGTGCGGCATGTCCATGACACGCGCCCTACTGTACAGAAAGGGGCACCTTCGAGGAACTGGGTCTACGAGGCGGCGAGTTGGGGAGACCCGTATTCCGAGCACGAGTCGCTCTCGAGCAGAAGCATGCGTTCGTCTGACGGGAGAGCCGCTCTCGCGCGGTCGCGCTTGTTGTTGGATGTAGCGAGCGTCTCCCTCATCATCACCATCAGGAGGTAGCGGCCCTTTTCGGTCAAGGTTATCTCGTCGTCGTTTCGCGTTGCGATGCCGCCGGCAAGTTGCATGAATGTCACCTCGGCAGGAAGACCTCGCTCTACCGAGGTGCCGAAGTCCTGCTCGAAACGGCGCTTGTCGAGCCTGAGGCCGAACAAGTCAGTGACGAATCGATATCGCATCAGAGCCTTGCGGTTGTAGTGCTGGCCTGCGGTTGCAATGCCCATGCGACCCGAGCCAATGCGGCGAGCGTAGTCACCGAGAGAGTATGTGTTGCCAAAGATCCGCCCTTGTAGGAACGACAGTGCCCCCGAGCCGACCCCGACGTACTCCTCGTAGTCGACTATGTATTCGTCGATCATGCCGTCGCCGTCGCGCGAGTACGTCCAAGCCGAAGTAGGAATGAAGTCCCCGGCGAGCCGCTCGGCGATTATCTCGTAGTAGCGCGCCTCGCGTGCGAAGTCGATCGGCCCCACAGCCTGCTCCATCGCCACGCGGGACTGCCTGGAGGCCATCAGGGGATAGAACGTCGTCTGGCTCGCGCCCGTGGCCTTGAGAATGTCGATGTCCCTAGAAAGGATCTCCTCGGTTTGACTCGGGAAGTTGAAGATCATGTCGACGTTCAAGGATGGGAACTTGCCGGCTACAGAGTCGATGCGCCTGAAGAGCTCTTCACCGCCACCGTACTTGCCGAAGCGGTCCATCTGCTTGAGCAGCTTGTCTTCGAAGCTCTGTACGCCTACCGAGAGGCGGTGGACGCGCGTGCCCAGTGCGTCGACGAGCCGGGGACCGAGATGGTTGGGGTTCGTTTCGCAAGAGACCTCTCTGATACCGAAGAGGGAGCGTGCCAGATCGATCGTGTCGCACAGTTCATCCAGCAGGATGGTGGGCGTCCCCCCTCCGATGTAGAGGGACGGGAAATCGTATCCGAGATCGGCAACCATGCGCATCTCGTCGCGCAGATGCTTGAAGTAGGCGCGCGCACGGTTCTCGCTGAACAGGAACCGGTTGAATGAGCAGTAGAGGCAAAGCCTCTCGCAGAACGGCACGTGTGCGTAGAGCACGTAGGACTTGTCCGGTCGGGGGGACGGCAGGCTTGCGAGGTCGCACGGATGCTCCGCGAGATAGTATCGGTTGAGCAGGTGCAGCGCGCCAGAGATCATCCGCTCCGAGAACATCACGCCTCCGCCTGTGTGAGCCTGCATTCATGCCGGCATTCATCGGCGGGACACGGATGAGCACATCTGTGGGACCGCACCCCTTCGCTCGCCGTGCGACAAGCGCCCCCAGCGGTCCGCACGCGCTATTGTCGCGCGTGCGTGCGGTCCGTCCGTCCCTCCAGCCGTACCTTCGTCACCAGTGGTCGAAGTCCTGCATATGCCGCGAATGAGGGCAGGGCCCCGGAAGCCGAGGCCCTGCCTTAGACGCGTGCAAGTGGTGGCCTTGTGCTAGTGCGACGCACCACTCATCGGGTTGCCCTCCTTGTCGAAGTGCAGTCCCTCGGACTCCTTCCACGCGAAGATGAGCGCGGAGGGTGCAAACCCTTCCACGTTTGCCAGATAGGCGTGGATCGCGGTGAAGATGATGAAGACCCACATCAAGAAGTAGTGGACGACACGCATGTACATGTAGCCGCCCACCCAACTCACTCCCGCCGTGAAGAACGCCCAATCCATGGTCGGACCCCAGATTGCGAATCCGGTGTACGCCATTATGAACGTCAGCGGAAACGTGACGATGTAGGCGATCTTCTGCAAGACGCCGTATTTGGCTCCAAGCGGGTGATCCTTCTTGAGGAAGAGGTAGTACTTGATCCACGGCCAAAGCTGGCGGCGGTTGGCCTTCTGGGGCAGCCAGTTCTTGATGTCCGTATCGACCTCACGAGAGCCCAGCGAAACCGCTGTCTTCACGAAGAAGGCTGCGACTACTCGGAACGTCAGATTGATGATGATCACGAACATGAAGAAGAAGTGCATGCCGCGAGCCACACCCATGAAACC
This sequence comes from Coriobacteriia bacterium, assembly GCA_029858605.1. Lineage (GTDB taxonomy): Bacteria > Actinomycetota > Coriobacteriia > Anaerosomatales > JAENZW01 > JAENZW01. The sequence goes on from JAOUET010000029.1 coordinate 7,737, forward strand.
CGGGAAGAACGGGTAGTGGATGTAGAAGCCTGAGAAGGCCAGGCAAACCATCGCGATGAGGTTGATCCAGTGGGTGAGGACAAACACCATCGGGTGCGCCTCACGGTAGTGTGCGGGGTGCGACATCCTACCTCACCCCCATCGGCTTCGTGTGGACGAACGCTTCCTTGCCCGTCTTCGGTTCAACCACGTGAACCGCGCATCCGATTCAAGGATCGAAGCTCCTGGCGATGCGGACGATCTCCATCGGCTTCTCAGCGTCCATGACGGGAGCGCCGATGAGCGCCTGTTCCATCGGGCCGGGCGTGCCGTCCTTGTCGCGCGGGGCTATGTCCCAAGTAGTCGGTGCGACGACTTGGTAGCTGGCAAGCTTCCCGCCCTCGACAGTCATCCAGTGCGCCACGGAACCACGTGGCGCCTCCCACAGGCCTACGCCCTTGCCGTCGGCCACGTCATGGGGCTCGAACCACTTGGTGTCGCCGTCTTTCACGTAGCCGACGAGCTCGAGGACCGATGCAATGGCCAGGTCTGCAACGAACGCTGCCTCGAGATTGCGCGCAGCGACCCTGCCGAGGAGCGACTGGAGTGCGGCGAGGGGAATCTGGGCGCCGGCCGCCTTCGAGAGTTCAGCCAGCGCGAAGTCCACGAGATCCTTGGGGGAACGGACTCCTTCAGGAAGCTCAGATGGCGCGAGGTAGCCCACCAGCATGCGCGACAGAGGACCGACTTCCATCGGCATGTCGTCATACCGGACGGCCTTGCCCCAGGAGTACTTTCCGTTGACGTCGTACTCGACGTAGTCGGCGGAAGTCTCGCCGTCGGCGGGATTCAGGCCGGACTGCGAGTCATACCAAGAGCGTTCGACGTACTCCTTGACCTTTGTGGGATCCGGCGCCTCGACGGCAAGGCCGGTTCCGGCTGCCAGGTCGAGGTTCTTGATGACGCCGCCGGGGAGGTAGCGGTCGGTGAGAGCGAAGCTGGGGCTGTTGAAGACGCCCCACGAGAGGTAGTTCTTGCACCCAGCACCGTAGCCAGCGGCCTCCAGATAGAACGGCGCGATTGCCAGCGTGTCCGGAATCATCGTGTTGTTCACGAAGTCCACGACTCGGGTCATACGGTATAGGACGTCGTCCAGTTTCTCTTCGGTCGGCACGAATGTCGTGCCTCCGTTTACGGAGGTCATGAAGTGCGGGAACTTGCCGCCCATGATGCCCATGACCTGGGCTGCCTCGGCCTGGATGTGCAGTGCCTCGAGATAGTGAGCGACGGCGATCAGGTGCAACTCGGCTGGCATGTTCGCTGCGTAGGCCGGATGACCGAACCATCCGTTCGTGAAGATCGACAGCCGGTTGTTCGCCAATCCGGCGTTCACGAACTCAGAGACTCGGTTGGCGACCGCACCGAAGTCAGCCGTCGTGGTGCCTGCGGCCTGCGCGAGGTCGTACGTGTCCGCGATGTTGGCCGAAAGGGCCTTCACCGGGTCGACGTAGTCCAGAGCGCCGAGCGTGTAGAACCACAGCACGTGGCTGTGGAGGTATTGGGCGCACTCGATGATGTTGCGCACGAGCCGGGCACCATTGGGAATGGTGAGCCCGTACGTGTTCTCGGCGGACATCGTCGATGCATGTCCGTGGGAGATCGGGCACACGCCGCAGATTCGCTGTGACACATAGAAGGCGTCCTGAGGGCGGCGGTTCTTGAGCACGGTCTCCATGCCACGATAGAGCGTGCCTGACACCCACGCGTCCGAGACCGTGTTATCCGCACCGACCTCGACTTCGACGCGCAGGTGACCCTCGATCCGTGTCAAGGGATCCATGATTACGCGTGCCACTATCTACCGCCTCCCTTCTTGCGATCGCTCTCTCGGATCTCCTCGTAGGGCGCACCGCCGTCCATGCGGCCGGCGGCCTTCATGCCGATACCGTGCACAAGAAGCGCGCCCGCGGCGACCGCTCCGACTACACTGGCGGCAGCCGCCGGTTGCACGGTCGTGGTATCCGAGAGCGGCAGGTCCGGAAGCCGGTTCAGGAACGGCGCACCGACGTCGACCCAGTTCCCGCCCGCAGAGAGAGGATTGGCGTTGCCGCAACCGATGCAGGGAGCACCCGCTTCGACGCACCAGGTAGCCTTCTCGTTCCAGCGGACGATCGGACAGTTCGTGAACGTCTGAGGACCTTTGCAGCCGACTGCGTAGAGACAGTAGCCTCTTGCTTCCTCTTCCGAGCCGAACTCGTACACGAACTCGCCGTTCTCGAAATGTCCTCGGCGGGGACAGTTGTCATGGATGGTTTGACCGAAGATCAACTTCGGGCGACCGAAGTCGTCGAGCTTGTCGACGAGGGCCTGGGCGACCTTGCCCTGCTCGTCCAGTCCGCCGAGGAATAGGACGTCGACCACCATCGCGACGACCCATTCGGGGTTAACCGGGCAGGTAGGCAGGTTGATGATCGGCGTCGCGATGTCGTGGTCCTCACAGAACTGCTGGATGCCGATCCCTTCCGCCGGGTTGGGACGGGCGGCGACCCAGCCACCGTCGACTGCGCAAGAACCGACCGCGAGAATGGCGGCAGCCTTCTCGCAGAGTTCGGGCAGCTCTTCGGTCTGGGGCTTGCCGGCAACACGCAGAGCGTTGCCATCGAAGCCGGTCATGACTGTGCCCTCGTAGACGAGCACGTAGCCCCCGGCAGCTGCGAGATCCGCCTTCGCCTTCTCGGCGTCCTCTCCCTGGGCCATCATGATCGTTTCGAAGTAGTTCACCGACAGCAGGTCGAGTACGACGGTGGCGACGTCCGGTGAGCCAAGCTGCGCCATAGACTCGGTGCAGCCCGTGCATGCGCCGCCGTTGATCCACAATGCGGGAACGCGCGGCTTCAAGGCAGCGGACTCTACTGCCGCGGCTATTCGCGGAACCATGGTCTCAGAGAGACCGAGGAGCGCCGCGACCGAGCCACAGAACCTGAGGAAATCCCTTCGCGTCACGCCGCGAGCGGCGAGTTGCGAGTAGAGCACCTCGCAGTCCTCATGGGCCATGCCTTACACCTCCTTGGTGTTGACGTTGCGTCCAACATGTCTGGGTCGCAAAGTCTTGCGAGGCTTGTGTCGCTATGCGACCGCTAGTCCGAACCTCGACTACCTCCCCTCTGATACGACCCGCGAACAAGATGGCTGCCACACATTCAAGGGGCTCGCGCTTCGATGGGTCGAGCGCGGACCGCCTAGAGCCGGAATGGAGGACGCATAGCGAGGTGGCCGACGAGCCGAAGGAAGTTGGGATCCGTGAGGACGGGCGCATAGCGCTGCGAGAACGCGGGGGAAGGTTGGGACGCCCATGCGCCTGTGGCGCACAGCTTCACATTCAAGACCCCCAACAACGCTTCTCTCACGCCGCATGAAGTGGGCGTACCCCTCGCCGCCGTCCCAGACAGACCCAACGAGCCGAGAACTCCCGCAACGAGCCACATTCTACATCCAAGCGAAGATTCTTTCTATTCCGTCGCGAAGCCTCTTGGGTCTGCCCGGGAACACTGAGAGAGAGCAGATTCGCCCGGTGATGTTGATTCTCGGAGGCAACAGAATGTGTGATAACAAGAAGGATACCGACGAGCGGCGATCGTCGTTGGGCGGGGCACCGGACACTCCGACGCCGGAGGACTCGGCGGAGGACCAGCGCGACCGGTGTGCGCACGACCGGCCACGGCTGACGCCCAGGCAGACCGCAGACTGTGCAGGCACCGACCTCGCCGAGATCTACGAGAACGAGGAAGACGGGGGTTCGTAGCACGGCTTCGGTCCCTGTTCTGAATCGGCACCGCCGAACAGGAACGGGGGCATGTGCGAAGAATCACGTAGTACGACCTCCGTCGCCGCCATAATGAGCGGTGCCAGGACTGGGTGACAATGATTACTGGTGCTCCACACGGCCTTGTCGTTGATTTGCGCGGCTTCACCCCGGGCTTGCGTCGGCCCGTAGTCTTCGCTGTGCTCGACAAGATGCTAGAACTGGACTCGAGCGACAGTCTCGTGGTCATATGCGACCACGAGCCCGCTGGTCTTGGCTACCAGATCGACCTTCGCAAGGAAACCAAGGGGCGCTTCGAGTACTTCTACGATCAGCGCATGGACGGCGCGTGGGTAGCGTTGATTCGACGCAAGCCACAGTAGAGGTCACGCCGACGGATCCGTGCGGCGCAAGAGGCAACCCTACATGCCGATCCGGGTGAGCAGGTCCTCCAAATCCAGGAGCGTCCCGGTGTAGCTTGCGTGCGGAGAGTAGCCGCTTCCCGTGTAGAACGTCGCCATTCCTACGTCACCGGCAGCCATGTCCAGAATCGCATCGTCTCCGACCATCATGCATTCCTCCGGCGGCACGTCGAGCATCCGCGCCGTTTCCCGATAGTAGTCTCCGAGCGGCTTGCAGGCGTGCATGGACTCATAGGCGGTTATCACGTGGGGTCGATCCGTCGCGATCCCGGCCCACGTGAGTCGGTGTTCGATCGCCCTTAGCGGGAAGATCGGATTGGTCGCGATGGCGACTCTCAGCCCAAGGCTCTCTGCCTTGGCCAGGGCGTCATGGGCTCCAGGAGACGGTCCCAATCCGTCGCCGAGAAGCGGAAAGCGTTCTTCGTAGAAGCGGGCGAAAGCATCCGCGTGCTCGTCGATGTCGATGCCGGTTCTCTCTACGTACTCGTCGCGAAAGACTTCCTTGTTCGTGCGTCCCGGATGCGGTTTGACCATCGCTTCCGTCGCCTCGCTCACTGCGTTCACGGAGCTCTCCAGATCTCCGGCGGGCACCAGCCCTGCGATGACCTCCGACAGGGCATCGAAGTAGCGCATGAGGAATCGGCCCATGTCTATGTCGAGCAGGGTCCCGTCGAGATCGAAAAGGATAGCGCGCATGCCGGCCTCCGGTCCTGGGTGCCGCGCGGAACGTCTCATCCTAGCACGGGTTGTGGAGCACTCGGAGGGTTGACCTGCGGATACCCCAGCGGGTATCGTACACACGGAGGCAGTGATACCCCCGTGGGCATACAACTTGCTGCGTCACTCAAAAGAAGCAGTTCACAAGAAGTGGCGCCGGCCTATGAGAGGACTTGGAATCCAATGACCGCGATCAGCAAGACGGCAGAGGCCAAGCTGGCCGAGGTATTCGGCGACCGTTTGCGGACCGACCGCGTGGAACGAAAGGCATACTCGTTCGACATCGGGGCGATGCCCAAGCTGGTGAGACCTTTCGTCCCAACAGGTGTTGCAGGAGCGGTCGTTCGCCCCAGAACGGAGGACGAGATCGTCGCGCTCATGTCGGTGGCGTGTTCCGAGGGCCTACACATCGTCCCGCGTGGCTGGGCGACCTCCGGCTATGGTGGCGTTCTGCCTTCTGAAGGCGCGGTCGTCGTGGACATGTCGGGGATGAGAGACGTCGTCGGCGTGAACATCAAGGAGATGACGGTCACGGTCGAAGCGGCTGCAGTATGGGAGCAGATTGAGCGCGAACTCGAGAAGGACGGGCTCGCGCTTCGACTGTACCCGTCGTCTAGTCCGAGTTCGAGTGCTGCGGGTTGGCTTGCCCAGGGAGGATCGGGTTTCGGCTCCTACGAGTACGGCACCTTCAAGGAGAACGTGGTGTCGGCGAGACTCGTCCGACCCACGGGCGAGGTTGCGGAGGTCGAGGGCCGAGACCTCCTGGATCAAGTCGCGGATGCGGAGGGCATCACGGGAATCATCACGGAGCTAACCGTGAGAATCCGCCCCCTTGAGAGAGAGGTACACAAGGCGATAGCGTTCGACGACGTGCGCGCGATGGCCGAAGCCCTTGAGGCGGTTTCTGAAGAGTACCTGCCGATCTGGTCGATAACGTTCCTCAATCCCGAGTCCGTTCGGCTGAAGAAACAACTCCCGCACCGTCACGCCCATCCAT
>JAOUET010000201.1 GCA_029858605.1 Coriobacteriia bacterium
GCATGCGAGGTCGAGGTGAACCTCGAACTCCTCCCGAATCCCAAGCGGCAAGGGTGGTACGACACACACATCGTCTGCCCGATGTGCGGCAAGGAGTTCTAGCCTCGACGAGGCCGTTTCCTCGGCCAGAGCCCGTGTGCTATGCTACGCGGGCTCGTATCACACACGTCTGCTGACTTTTCGGCGGGTGCCTGGCGGTTGACGGACCAGCCGGGTCGCCGATGGGGATGACGCAGGCGGAGGAACAACCTTGTAGGAGGTATTGCTATGTCCGTCGTCTCGATGAAGAGCCTGCTCGAGGCGGGTGTCCACTTCGGACATCAGACCCGCCGGTGGAACCCGAAGATGCGCCCGTACATCTTCACGGAGCGCAACGGGATCTACATCATCGATCTCCAGCGAACCCTCAGAGAGATCGAGGATGCCCACAACTTCGTGAGAGAAGCCGCATCCCGCGGTGGACAGATCCTGTTCGTCGGCACCAAGAAGCAGGCGCAGGAGCCCATCCAGTCGGAGGCAGAGCGCTCCGGAATGCCCTATGTCAATCACCGCTGGCTCGGCGGAATGCTGACCAACTTCGTGACGATTCGCACGCGCCTGGACCGCATCAACGAACTTGAGGCGATAGAAGAGAACGGCACCATGGCCGCACTCCCCAAGAAGGAGCAGATGCACCTGCGCAAGGAGATGGCCAAGCTGCTGAGCAGCCTCTCCGGCGTGCGCGAGATGAACGGCATCCCTGCCGCCGTGTTCGTCGTCGACACCAAACGCGAGACCATCGCCGTTGCCGAGGCGCGCCGTCTTCGCATCCCGATCGTCGGTCTGGTCGACACCAACGCCGACCCCGACGAGGTCGACTTCGTCATTCCCGGCAACGACGACGCTATCCGTTCGGTGTCACTGATGTGCAAGGTGATCGCCGACGCGGTCATCCAGGGTAGGGCAGCCGCAGAACTGCCCATGCCCGTGGCGCCTTCCGAGTCCAAGCCGCCCAAGGTGGTAGTCGAATTGCCCGAAGGGGCGACAGCGGACGCTGAGGAAGCGGCTCCGGACGAAACGGCAGCGGACGCTGAGGAAGCGGCCCCGGACGAAACGGCAGCGGACGCTGAGGAAGCGGCCCCTGCAGACGCAAACGTTCCCGAGGGAGCATCGGCCGAGACTACTGCAAACGACTCGGTCGAGCCGGACGCGCAGACTGCGGAGGCAACGCCAGAGGCGTAGGACCCGCTACGCGCACACCGGACCCCTTTCACAGAACACGCAGGGGAGGCAAACACCCATGGAGATCACCGCCAAGATGGTGAAGGAACTGCGCGAGTGCACGGGCGCAGGGATGATGGACTGCAAGAAGGCCCTCGGTGAAGCCGAGGGCGACACGGACCAGGCGATCGATATCCTTCGGACGAAGGGTCTAGCAGCGCTTGCCAAGAAGGCCGGCCGAGCCATCAACGAGGGCGTCATCGGCGGGTTCGTATCCGACGACAAGCGTGTCGGCGTGCTGGTGGAAGTAAACTGCGAGACAGACTTCGTCGCGCGCAATGCCGACTTCAAGGCGTTCGTTGCCGAAGTCGCCGCTCACATCGCCCAAGCCGCCCCGGCAGATGTGAACGCCTTGATGACGCAGACGTTCTCCGGCCGCGATCAGTCTTTCGAGCACGTCCTCGGGGAGACCGTCGGCAAGATCGGCGAGAACATGGGCGTCGCCCGGTTCGCACGCTTCGAGCTTGCTTCCGACCACGGTGGCATCACGATATACATCCACGGCGTCGGCAATATCGGCGTCATGGTCGAAGTCACTGCGGGCAGCGCCGAAGCTGCAGCGTCCGAGTCCTTCGCCAACGTCGCCAAGGACATCGCGATGCAGATTGCAGCAGCGTCGCCAATGGCGGTCGGACGCGACTCCGTCGACCAGGCCGTCGTAGACCACGAACTCGAGATATACAAGGCTCAGGCAGCCGAGAGCGGCAAACCGGAGCAGATTCAGGAGAAGATCGCACTGGGTCGGCTTGAGAAGTTCTACAAAGAGACCGTCTTGCTCGAACAAGTCTTCGTCAAGGACTCCGACCTCACGGTAGGGAAGTACGTCGAGAAGGCAGCGAAGGAACTCGGGACGGAAATCGGCGTGTCGAGATTCGAGCGGATGCTGCTCGGCGAGACAGCTTCCTCCGAGTAGCAGGGGTAACAGTGCTCTGACGTCAAGACCGGCGTGCCACGCGCGCCGGTCTTTCTGCTGTATCCTGTTTCGGAACGGGTCTCGCGAAGCACTGCAGCGACCCGAACGCGAGGAAGGGGAGTCCGTGGAAGAGTACCGGTTCCAGCGAGTGCTGCTCAAGCTTTCGGGCGAAGCTCTGTTGGGTGACACCAGCTATGGCATCGACCCAAACGTCCTGGAGTCCCTCGCAAAGCAGATCGGACGTCTCGAGGACTCCGGAATAGAGATTGCGATCGTCGTGGGTGGCGGGAATATCTTCCGCGGTCTGGCCGCGTCGGCAGCCGGCATGGACCGTGCTCAGGCTGACTACATGGGCATGCTAGCCACCGTGATGAACGCCCTCGCTCTTCAAGACACCCTCGAGCGCCACGGCATCTTCACGCGCGTCATGAGCGCCATCGAGATGCAGGCGGTCGCCGAGCCGTATATTCGACGCCGAGCCATTCGCCACATGGAGAAGGGCCGCGTCGTCATCTTCGCCGCCGGTACCGGGAACCCCTATTTCACGACGGACACGACAGCAGCGCTTCGGGCGCTCGAGGTCTCCGCCAGCTGCCTCATGAAGGCCACGAAGGTCGATGGAGTCTACGACGCCGATCCCGTCACGAATCCGGACGCGGTCAAGTTCGACGAGCTTACATACCTCGACGTTCTGAACCGCGGTCTCAAGGTCATGGACAACACGGCGATCTCGCTCTGCATGGACAACGACCTGCCTATCATCGTGTTCAACGTGGACACCGAGGGGAACATCGAGCGCGCCCTGAAGGGCGAGCGGGTGGGAACCATCGTGAGGGGAGACGGAAGATGACGAAGGACATCATCAAGGAAACCGACCAGCACATGGACAAGACGGTATCCGCGCTCCAGCACGAGTTCGCTGCGATTCGCACGGGCCGCGCGTCCGGCCAGATCCTCGAGAAGGTGATGGTCGAGTACTACGGCACGCCCACACCGCTGCTCCAGCTCGCCAGCATCAAGGTCCCGGAA
>JAOUET010000030.1 GCA_029858605.1 Coriobacteriia bacterium
AAGAAGATAGAAGCCATCATCAAACCGCACAGGCTAGAGAACGTGAAAGAAGCTCTGAACGCACTGGGTGTGGCCGGACTCACCGCATACGAGGTCAAGGGGTACGGCCGCCAGAAGGGCCACACCGAGATATACCGCGGTGCTGAGTACGTGGTCGAATTCAGGCCGAAGACGAAGATAGAAGTGGTGGTCGAAGACGGTGTTGCCGCAAAGGTCGAGGAGGCGATCATCGAGCATGCCCGCACTGGGACGATCGGTGACGGCAAGATCTTCGTCTACGACTGCCAGAGCGTCGTCCGCATCCGCACGGGCGAGCACGGGTCGGCGGCGCTCTAGGCTCCGCGCGCATTGCGCTGATACGCCTCGGGTATCATCACGCTGACGCACAGAGTTCGCCGAAGAGGAGAGCGTATGAGCGGACCCATCTACACCCGTGACGGCGACGACGGGCAGACTTCCCTCGCCGACGGCACGCGCGTGCCGAAAGACAGCCTTCGCGTCGAAGCATACGGAACGCTCGACGAGGCGAACGCAGCAATCGGACTCGTGCGCTCGTCGTTGCAGCTGGTCGTCGACGAGGAAGCCGTCCTCGACCGCATGCTCGAGTTCGTGCAGCAGCGGCTCATGAGCTGCGCGAGCCGCGTCGCGACTCCGGAGGAAGCGGTGACCGAGGCCACCCCCCGCGTGACCCAGCCGGACATCGACTATCTCGAGCGATCGATCGACCAGCTCGCCTCGACTGTTGACGCGATCGACCACTTCGTTCTGCCGACCGGATGCGAAGAAGCTGCCCGCCTTCACGTCGCACGCACTGTGACGCGTCGCGCCGAGCGCAAGCTCGTACAGCTCTCTCAGTTGAAGCCGGTCGACCCGACGGTGCTCAAGTTCGTCAACCGGCTAAGCGATCTGCTCTTCGTGGCGGCCCGCTACGCCAACGCCGTGTACGGCGCCAGCGACGTCTACTGGAACCCCGCCGACTAGTACTTTTCCGCCCCTCCGAGCAGTTCCTTGACGACCTTCGGGTCGGCCAGTGTCGATATGTCACCGAACGACTCCATATCCCGCTCGCCCGCGGCCATCTTGCGAAGGATCCGGCGCATGATCTTGCCCGAGCGCGTCTTCGGCAGATCGCGAGCGAACTGGATGTGATCCGGCTTGGCGATCGGACCGATGACCTTGCGTACGTGCCCGGTGAGGATGCTCGCCAGGTCCCCGGAGGACACCTCGCCCTCCCGCAGGACAACGTACGCGTGGATGCCCTCGCCCTTCACCGGGTGGGGGAATCCGACCACAGCCGCCTCGCTCACGGACTCGTGCGACACCAACGCACTCTCGATCTCCGCCGTGCCGAGACGGTGACCACTCACGTTGATGACGTCGTCTACGCGGCCGAGGAGCCAGTAGTAGCCGTCGGCGTCCACGCGCGCGCCGTCACCCGTGAAGTAGTGACCCGGAAAGCGCTCGAAGTACACCTCGTGCATCCGCTTGTGATCGGGATCGCCCCATGTGCCGCGCAGCATTCCCGGCCACGAACGCTCTATCACGAGATAGCCGCCCTCGTCGACGCCGGCTTCGCTGCCGTCCTCGCGCAGCACCTTCGGCTCCACGCCGAAGAACGGCACGGTCGCCGAGCCGGGCTTCGTCGGCACCGCACCAGGGAACGGAGTTATGAGAAAACCTCCCGTTTCCGTCTGCCAGTAGGTGTCAACGATCGGGACCCGCTCCTTGCCTATCAGACGGTGGTACCACGTCCACACTTCGGGATTGATCGGTTCGCCCACCGTTCCCAGGATTCGCAGGCTGGACAAGTCGTAGCGTTCCGGCCAGCCGTCTCCGTAGCGCATCAGCGCACGGATCGCAGTCGGCGCGGTGTAGAACGTGTTGACGCGGAATTTCTCGATCACGTACCAGAAGCGCCCGGGGTCAGGGTAGGTGGGTACGCCCTCGAACATGAGCGTCGTCGCTCCCGCGGCGAGCGGACCGTAGACGATGTAGCTGTGTCCCGTCACCCAGCCGATGTCGGCGGTGCACCAGAACACGTCCTCGTCCTTGTAGTCGAAGACAGTCTTGAAGCTCATCGTCGTGAACAGCAGGTAGCCCGCAGTCGTGTGCAGCACGCCCTTGGGCTTGCCGGTCGATCCGGACGTGTACAGGATGAACAGCGGGTCCTCGGAGTCCATCGCTTCGGGTTGGTTGGGCTTGCGAACCTCCGGCGCCGTGACCTCCTGGTGCCACCACGTGTCGCGGCCCGGCTCCATGTCCACGTCACCGGCTCCACGCTTCACGACGATGCACGCCTCGACGCTGGGACATTCGAACAGCGCTTCATCCGCCGCGACCTTCAGCGGCACCTTGCGTCCGCCACGGATTCCCTCGTCGGCGGTGATCAGCATCTTGGCCCCGCAGTCCTGGATGCGCTCCTTCAGAGCCGAAGAACTGAACCCGCCGAACACCACGGAGTGGATTGCACCGATTCGCGTGCAGGCGAGCATCGCGATCGGGAGCTCAGGAATCATCGGCAAGTATATGGCGACGCGGTCTCCCCTCTCGACACCCTTCTTTAGCAGGACGTTCGCGAACTTGGAGACTTCGTGATGCAGGTGCTGGTAGGTGTATGTCCGCGTCGTGCCGTCATCGCCCTCCCAGATGAGTGCAGCCTTGTTTCGACGCCAGGTCCCCAGGTGTCGGTCGAGGCAGTTGGCGGACACGTTGAGCTTGCCGCCCTCGAACCACTTGTAGTCGAGGTCTTCGAAGCCGCCAGAACACACCCGCTTGAAAGGCTCGATCCAGGTCAGGTGTTCCTCGGCCATCTCGGCCCAGAACTTCTCGGCGTCCTCGAGCGAACGCCGGTACATCTCCTGATACTGCTCCATGCTGCCGATGAGAGCGTCGCGTGCGAGATCTTCAGGTGGAGGCACGACGGCTTCCTCTGCGGCCAGACGCTCGAACCCCTTGTCCTGAGTCTCTTTGGCCACGACATCCCCCCGATCACTCGACACCGTCTCATCCGATTCGTCCCGCGAACTACCGTGAGCGGCGCAACTCCCCTATGTGCTGGGAGTATACTGGACGGACGGGGTTAGCGGTCGGGAGACGAGGGTTTGAATCCAGAGGCGAAGTATGAGGCCCTGCTAGAGCATGTCGCCGGTCTCGAAAGCTTGTTGGTCGCCTACAGCGGCGGCGTGGATTCCACGTTGCTCTCTCTCGGCGCACACGTCGTGCTCGGCAAGGGGTGTCTCGCGGCTCTTGCCATCTCAGACACCTACCCCGACTGCGAGGTCGAGCATGCCCGACAGCTTGCCCGGGAACTCGGACTGAGAACCGTTGAGGTCGAGACGTACGAGCTGGTAGATCCTCAGTTTCGGGCCAACGCCCCGGATCGCTGCTACCACTGCAAAGCGGAACTCTTCGGACTGCTCAGGACGATAGCCGACTCAAAGGGCCTGACCCACGTCGCAGACGGCAGCAACCTCGACGATCTCGATGATCACAGACCGGGGATGCGTGCGGCACGCGAATTCGGGGTGATAAGCCCCTTGCAGGACGTCGGATTCACCAAGCAAGACATCCGCGATGTCGCGGCTATGCTCGGCTTGCCCAACTGGGATCGCCCGTCGATGGCGTGCCTGGCGTCCCGATTTCCCTATGGCGAAGAGATCACCGAAGAGCGCCTTGCGCGAGTTGCGACGGCGGAGGAGTCACTACGCCGAATCGGGCTTCGGCAGTTCCGGGTGCGCGCGCACGGGGAGGTTGCACGCCTCGAGGTGCATCCCGCCGAGATGGAGACCGCTTGGGAGCAGCGCGCGCAGGTCACCGCTGCGATCAAGGACGCCGGTTTCGTGTTCGTCGCTCAGGACCTGGAGGGATATCGCACCGGAAGCCTGAACGAGGCTTCCTGGACGTAGCACGCCGGGAGACAGCGATCGATTTGCGGAGCCGAACCAGCCCCTCAGCACGTCCTGTGCGTATGTCCTCGCGTTGGGCCCTAGAGTAGCGGCAGGTACTCCTCGAGCTCCCACTGGGTCACTCGGCTTCGGTATGTGTGCCACTCCATGAGCTTGTTGCGCACATACCAGTTGAATACCGGCTCCCCGAGCGCGGAACGTACGAGTTCGCTGCTCTCCAGCTCCTCGATCGCCTCGTGCAAGTCCTCAGGGAGCTGCCCTATGCCTCTCTCGGCACGTTCGTCGTCGCTCATCTCGTACACGTCGTCAGTCACGTCGTCCGGCAGATCGTAGCCTTTCTCGATCCCGTCCAGGCCTGCCGCCAGCATGACTGCGAACGCGAGATACGGGTTGCAGGCAGGATCCGGCGAGCGCAATTCCACGCGTGTCGCCTGTTCCTTGCCCGGCTTGTACATGGGCACGCGAACGAGAGCGGATCGGTTGCGGTGCGCCCAACAGATGTAGACAGGCGCTTCGAAACCGGACACGAGCCGCTTGTACGAGTTCACCCATTGGTTCGTGACCGCACTGATCGCGCGAGCATGATGCAGGATCCCGGAGATGTAGCCCTTCGCGATGTCCGACAGGTGATGCGAGTCGTCGGCATCGAAGAACGCATTGCGGTCGCCGCGGAACAGCGACTGATGGACGTGCATGCCGTTGCCGGCCTCACCGTACATCGGCTTGGGCATGAACGTCGCGTAGAGGTTGTTGAGCTGGGCGACTTCCTTCACGACCACGCGGTAGGTCATGACTTTGTCTGCCATCCGCAGACCCTCGTCGTAGCGCAGGTCGATCTCGTGCTGGCTGGGGCCGACCTCGTGATGGCTGTACTCCACGCCGATGTCGAAGTCCTTCAACGTGCGCACGGTCTGCTTTCGCAGGTCCACGGCCAAGTCCCGGGTGGTCATGTCGAAGTAGGTCCCATGGTCGAGCACTTCGGTCGAGCTGTCGTTCTTGAAGTAGTAGTACTCGAGTTCGGGACCGACGTAGAACGTCAGGCCCATGTCGGCGGCCTTCTGGAGATTCCGCTTGAGCACGTGGCGGGGATCGCCCTCGTAGGGACTGCCGTCCGGCTTGACCACATCGCAGAACATGGTAGCGACGAGCTGCCCCTCCTGACGCCACGGCAGTATCTGCAGAGTCGTCGGATCGGGAAGGGCGACCATGTCGCTCTCCTGGATGCGAGCGAATCCCTGGATCGAGGACCCGTCGAATCCCATCCCCTCACTCATCGCCGCATCGAGCTCATCAGTCGTGATCACGAACGTCTTCAAGAACCCCAAGACGTCCGTGAACCAGAGGTGGATGAACTCGATATCCTTCTCCTTGATGGCCTCGACGGCCCCAACCCTCAACTGCTCCGGCATCTTCTCGGCATCCCCCTTTCGCTCCGATGCTATATCCACTAAAGTTCGGGAATGTTTCGTAGGTAACTACATTAGTGCAAGACGCCTCATTGCGGGGAGAGGGAGTGTGTTTGAATGAACCTGCAACGCCCGAATGCAAACGACGCGACTCAGACAAGCAACCGTTCTCGCGATGTCGTCCCAGGCTCAGGACTGTGCTCGCGCTGCACGGACGGATGCCGCGGTAACTGCGAGGTCTTCAAGTCCTCCTTTCGCGGCCGCGAAGTGATCTATCCCGGCCCGTTCGGCGAGGTCACGGCCGGTGGCGACAAGGATTACCCGATCGACTACTCCCATCTGAACATCATGGGATACGCCCTCGGCGCCAAAGGTCTGCCCGAGGGTCAGGAGGGGACTCCGGACAACACGCTGTTCCCCATGGTCGACACGGAAACCGAATTCGGCAACGAGAACAAGGTCAAGATGCGCGTGCCGGTATTCACCGGCGCGCTCGGCTCCACCGAGATTGCCCGCAAGAACTGGGAGCACTTCGCTATCGGTGCCGCCATCTCGGGCGTCTCGCTCGTCTGCGGCGAGAACGTGTGCGGCATCGACCCCGCGCTCGAGCTGGACTCGAACGGCAAAGTAGTCCGCTCTCCCGACATGGAGCGGCGAGTCAACGAGTACAGGCGCTACCACGACGGATACGGCGACATCCTCGTCCAGATGAACGTGGAGGACACGCGTCTTGGCGTCGCCGAGTACTGCATCGAGAAGCTGGGCGTCGAGACCATGGAGCTCAAGTGGGGTCAGGGCGCGAAGTGCATCGGCGGCGAGATCAAGGTCGACTCGCTCGAGCGCGCTCTCGAACTGCAGAAGCGTGGCTACCTGGTCACTCCGGACCCCAGCGACGCCGCAGTCCAGGCTGCATTCCACGACACTGCCATCAAGCAGTTCGAGCGCCACTCCCGCCTCGGGTTCGTCGACGAGGACGCGTTCTATGCCGAGGTCGAGCGCCTTCGCTCTCTGGGCGCCAAGCGCGTGACCCTCAAGACCGGCGCGTACCCCATGCGCGAGCTGGCCATGGCCATCAAGTGGGCGTCCAACGCCAAGATCGACCTACTCACTATCGACGGCGCGCCCGGCGGTACCGGCATGAGCCCGTGGCGCATGATGGAGGAGTGGGGCGTCCCGACGTTCTACCTCCAGTGCATGGCCAACGAGCTGATCGAGCGCCTGCGAGCGAAGGGCGCCCACGTGCCCGACATCGCGATCGCGGGCGGCTTCTCGGCCGAAGACCATGTCTTCAAAGTCCTCGCACTCGGAGCGCCTCACACGAAAGCCGTTTGCATGGGCCGCGCACTCATGATCCCGGGCTTCGTCGGCAAGAACATCGGCTTGTGGATCGAGAACAACGACCTCCCCAACACCGTGAACAAATACGGCACGACCAAAGAGGAGATCTTCATCACCTACGAGACACTCAAGGCGAAGTACGGTGACGAGGTAGACAACTTCCCGCTCGGCGCGATCGGCATCTACACGTACTCCGACAGGATCAGGGTCGGCCTGCAGCAGCTCATGAGCGGCTCGCGCAACATGAAGCTCGACACCATCAGCCGAGACGACCTGATGGCGCTCACACGCGAGGCCTCGGAGCTATCGGGAATCCCGTTCGTCACGGATGCCTACCGCGAGGAGGCTTTGCGCATCATCGACGCGTAGCAGTTGCGCTGGCGCCCCGGAGGGGTCCCGTGCTCCAACAGTCATCGACTTCGAAAGGCGCTCCACATGGAGCGCCTTTCTTGTCTGCGGAACTGCGCCGGCACCCCTCCGGGGCACCCCCCGATTCCCCCCGCACACACGCAGGGTGCTCCCCCGGCGACCCACATGCGCGACTGCTACTCCGCGAGTTCCCTCATCGCGGCCCGCAGCGCGTCGGGCAGCTTCACCTGCAGTCGCGCAGGGCGCATCATCTCGCGGGCGATCAACCGAGTCGCGAACGGCTTGGCGGCCCCCGCGATGTCGATGTCCGGATAGAGCCGCTGCGCGCAGCCCTCGACCGTCACCAGCGCCTTGATCAGGAGGCCGTAGCCCCTCGGCACGTGGATCCTGTACGTCGACAACATCGAGAGGAACCCTATTGCGAAGCCGCGAACGTCCGCTCGGCCGGGACCTGAAAGCGTTCGCGACATGAGGTCTGCAACGTGATCCCGCACTGCAATCTCCTTGTCCTTCGGGATCTGGAGACCCAGCTCGGCCGAATACCGGATCGCGCGATCCGCGTCACCGTATACCGTGGCTGCAAGGACTTGAGCGATTGCGACTCTCTGCCGCGGCTGAGTTCGTCCGATGATGCCGAAGTCCAGGTAGCAGATGCGCGAATCCGGTGTCACGAACACGTTGGCGGGATGCAGGTCGGCATGGAACCTGCCGAACACGAGCACCTGTCGCATGAAGACGTTGGCGCCGTGCACCGCGAGACCGTATGCGTCCACACCCGAACGCTCGGCTTCCGTGATGTCCGTCAGCCGCCACCCCTCGATGTACTCCATCGTCAATACCCTGCGAGTCGTCTGTGACCAGACGACTCGCGGCACCAGAACTAGCGGATCGTCGCGGAAGTCGAACCGGAACCTGTCGGCGACACGCCCCTCGTTCCGCATATCCAGTTCGCTGTGAAGAGACTCGTCGAACTCGTCGAGGAAGCCTTCCAGATTGAATCTCTCGAGGGAACGCATCCGCGAGAATCGCCTCGCCCAGCGACGCGCGATCTGCAGATCGGCTTCGATAGTCCTGGCCGCACCGGGGCGGACAACCTTGACCACTATTCGCGTTCCCGGCGACAGCGAACCGCCGCATACTGCAGCGTACTCGTCGGCGAGCGTCGCACGATGGACCTGGGCGATCGAAGCGGACGCCAGAGGCTCGTCTTCGAAAGAGGCGAAGATCTCCTCCGGCTCGCGTCCCAAGTCCGCGCGTATGACACGACGAACCGCCTCAACGGGGACCGGAGGGACCGAGTCCTGCAGCTTCTCCAGCTCGAACACGGTCTCCGCAGAGAAGATGTCCGGGCGTACCGAGGCAAGTTGACCGAGCTTGATGAAGCCCGGCCCCAGCTCCTCGCACGCAAGCCGCGCCTGCCGCGCGAACGAGGCGCGACGTCTGGCGGGTGACGTGAGGCCAAAGCGAGCGCCAACGACGCCGAGCGCCGCGCGCTTCAGAGCCACCGCGGCTATGCGGCGGCCGCGGGCAGACATCGCAGCTACTCCTCGTCGTCTGGAGCCAGTGCGTCGAGAGAGGCCTGCATCGATTCGAGCCGTCCGCGAAGCTCGGACACCTCGAACCGCAGTTCATCGAGTTTCACCGACAGGTCGGCGCGACTGCCCGGCGGCTCCACGGCCCCGGACGCTAGCTCGGCCTTCAGACGCTCCTTCTCCTCGGCAATCATGGCCGAGAGGCCGTCTACGAAAGCCTCCGCCCCCTCTTCCATCTCCCCTGACTCCTGCTTCTTCCCGCGTTCCACGGCAGCCTTCCATCCTTCATCGGCGGTCTCATGCACGAGCGCCCACGCCGCCAGAAGGCGCATGAATTCGTCACTGGCCATCGAAGCCTCCGTGCTCCGTGAATGGTGACACGCCTACACGCCAGGATACGCGATGGGACGCGCGCGATTCTTCTCGCGACGCGCCCCAGCTACTTGCCCCTACTCTACGAACCCAAAACGGGCTCTGGTGACGGTGGCTCCGGCCTCGCAGGTTCGTGGGCCTCCTCGTCGTGACCGTGACCGCCCTTGATCTCCATCTTCTTGATGCCGAAAAAGTCGAGGGTGCATGGTACGTCTTCGGTGGCGGACAAGTACACGTGGACCGTCGTCATGATGATGAAGCCCCAGTTGAGAATGTAGTGGAGTATCCTCGCGTACCAACCGGCGAGGTCGACGCTGCCGACCATGGCACCGAGCCACCAACCCACGATCAGGTCACGCGGGCTGTACCCGAAGATGAAGTCCTTCGTCACGAGCGAGAACCCCGTGATCGCCATCAGCACCATCATGACGAGAAACAGTTGATAGCTGAGCTTCTGCATGACGTTGTACTTTGCGACGTGCGGCTTCTTGTTGCTGAAGTACCCGTAGTACGCCAGCACGCCTAGGGCTGAGTTCAAGTCCTTCCGCGTGACCGCGAACTCGCGCCAGTCCCGCGCCTTCGAGTAGAACGCATACCAAATGCGCCAAACCAGGATCACGCACACGATGATCATGAACGTGTAGTGGATGTAGCGCATCGTCGTCCGCCCCCCGTAGAAGTACGGAAAGCGGATGTACATGCCGGTGGCGCCCAGGATGACCATCGAGGTCATGTGCGTAGCGTGCAGCGTCTTCGGCAAGACAGGAACCGAATGATCGTGCTCGGGCCACTTGTGCTCCAGAAACTTCATGCGGAAGCGTCCCTTGAGGATGCCGGCAACGAAGTGCACGACCAGGAAGAGCAGCACGAGCATGTACAGGACGACGAAGATGTTGTCTAGCCAGATGTTCAAGGCAATAAGATCCACGGGATCCCCCCTACCTCACTAGGACCGCCACTACGATGCGTGTCCCACGCGCGGTCGTTTTCGCGAGCCAAGTTACAGTTTCGACGCGCGCGCGCCGAGTCCTATCGAAGACTCCTGTGCGCTTGCACGTCGAACGACACTCAGTCTGGGGACGACGAGACGGCGAACTGGAGTCCAAGGCCGCGTACTTCTGTGGCTGGCGTTCTCAGTCCCCGCCACAACCTCGGGGAGATGAGCACCGGGTTCGCGGACGCCGTCGACTCCTCCGGCACCATGCCGACTCCCCCGGCACCATGGCGGCACCATGGCCTACGTACGCGCGCGGAGCAACCTCAGCCCGTTCAGGATCACCAGGATAGCGACGCCCGTGTCGGCAAAGACCGCAAGCCACAGAGCGGCGTAGCCTGCCACTGCCGCGACAAGAACCGCGACCTTCACACCTATGGACAACGCAACGTTCTGACGGATGTTCGCAACCGTACGGCGCCCGAGCGCGAAGAACCTGGGAATCGCCAGGAGATCGTCCGTCATCAGGGCGACATGCGCAGTCTCGAGCGCTGTGTCGGAGCCAGCGGCACCCATGGCGATACCGATGTCTGCGCGTGCCAGCGCCGGCGCGTCGTTGATGCCGTCCCCAACCATCGCCACTGAACCGTATCGCTCACGAAGCTCGCCGACGACAGCGCCCTTTTCCTCGGGAAGAAGGCGTGGACTGACCTCAGTCACGCCTGCCGAACGCGCTATCGCTTCGGCAGTACGCTCGTTGTCGCCTGTCAGCATCACGACATGGCCGATACCCTGGTTTCTGAGTGCCGAGATCGCGCGCGCGGCGGACGGACGTATCGCGTCCGCGACACCGAAGACCGCGATAGCGGAAGGCGTCGACTGGTCCCGGAAGAGCAACAGTGCCGTGCGACCTGCGGCCTCGAGAGCAGCGACCTCGTCGGCAACGCCTTGTACCGGCACTCCCCTCTCTTCGGCCAACAAGACGCTTCCGACGACGTACTCGACACCGTCGACGCGACCACCAACGCCGCGCCCCGCGGACTCCACAACCCCCTCGACAAGGTGCATCCCGCCGCCTGTCTCGGCCGCGCGCACGATGGCCTCGGCCACGGGGTGTGTGGAATGAGTCTCGAGCGCGGCGGCGATGCCCAGAGCCTCCTGGGCCGCTGTCCCGTGCAATACGATCACGTCGGTGACCTCGGGACGGCCGACCGTCAACGTCCCCGTCTTGTCGAAAGCCACGGCGCCGATTCGCGGCGCTATCTCGAGGAACGCGCCGCCCTTGACGAGCACGCCGTCACGAGCGGCGCGGGTGATCGCCGAGACCACCGCCACGGGCGTCGAGATCACGAGCGCGCACGGACAGCTGACGACCAGCAGCACCAGGGCTCGGTAGAACCACACGTCGAAGCCTCCCCAAGAAGCCCCCAGTGCGTCGGCCGCAACAGGCGGAACGACTGCGACCGCCGCAGCCAGACCGACCACCGTCGGCGTGTACCAGCGCGTGAAGCGGTCCACCAGTCGCTGGAACGGCGCGCGCTGCGCCTGCGCCTCCTCGACCAGGTAGACGATGCGCGCCAGCGTGGTGTCGGCTGCTCTCGCCGTGACCCGCACCCTCAGAAGTCCGCTGGTGTTCAAAGTGCCGGCATACACAACAGACTCGGCACCCTTCTCTACCGGCACCGACTCGCCCGTTATGGCGGATTCGTCCACTGCAGACGACCCGTCCACTACGCGCCCATCGAGCGGTACGCGCTCGCCGGGCCTGACTTCGATGAGGTCCGACACTGCGACCTCCGACGGCACCAGATCGAATCGCTCGCCGTCGCGCAGCACGTGCACGATCTCGGGTGCGAGGTCCATCAGGTCGCGTATCGAGTGTCGCGTCCGCGCCAAAGAGCGAGACTCGAGGAGACCGCCGATGGAGAAGAGGAACACCACCATCGCGCTCTCGCTCCACTCCCCGATCGCAGCCGCACCCACAACGGCAACCGACATGAGAACGTTCATGTCCAGGACGCGCGCCTTCAGCGAACCGAGTGCGCGCCTGAAGATGAGACCGCCACCCGTGACGATGGCCAGCGCGAAGAGGACCGTAGAGACAACGTCGGCTCCCGCGTACCCGAGCGCCCATCCGAGCGCGATCAGCACACCGCTGGCTGCCGTTGCGACTTCGGCGCGGTGCATCTCCCACCAACTCCGGACTACCCCCGCGCCCGCCTCCCCTACGAGCTCGAATGCATAGCCGATGCGCCGAATCTCTTCGGCAAGGATCTCGGACGACGTTGCGGCGGGATCGTATCCCACACGTAGGTGAGGCGACGCGGCATCCACGACCACATCGGTCACGCCGGAAAGCGATCGAACGCGTTCGCCCGCCGCATCCACGCAGCCGGCGCAATCGAGTCCGTCCAGCGTGAACTCGGCCACAGGTCTTGCGGCCGCGTCTCCGAGCGGCTCGACGCCGTAGTCCATGCGCCGCACGAGATCGGCAATCGCTTGTCTGGGGTCTTCCGACGCGTCGTACTCCACCGACAGGACGCCGCTCGCGAAGTTCAGACTCGCCGAAAGGACTCCGTCCAGATAGCCCACCGACTTGTCCACCGTTCGCGCGCAGTCCGGGCAGTCGAGACCCGTCACGCGCCACGCCGCATGTCCGATTGCCGAAGAGACATCGTGGCCTATACGCTCGACTTCGGCTACCAGAGTCTCGCGAGTCACCGCTTGCGCATCGAACCGTACAGCAAGCATCGACGTCCCCGCGTCGACTTCGACGCTGCCCACGCCAGGCAGAGCGTCGACAGCCTCTCGGATCTCGGCAACACAAGCCTGACACCGCTCGCCACCGGGAATCGCCACCGGGATGGAGAGGGTGGCCTTGGCAGCGGTCACGACCGCACTGTCGTTGCCGGGGCGGCTCATGCCCGCTCTTCGGCCACGTGCTCGAGCGCCTGAGAGAGCAACACTCGAACGTGATCGTCCGCGAGGCGGTAGACCGCGCGCTTCCCGTCGCGACGGTACGCAACAAGATTGCGATCGCGCAGCACGCGGAGCTGGTGACTGACTGCCGACTGCGAACTCCCCGTGACGGCCGCGAGGTCGCAAACGCACAACTCCGTTGCACTCAAGGCGGTCAGAATCTGCAGACGCGTGGGGTCGCAAAGCGCTGAGAACACGTCGGCAAGCGAGCGAGCCGTGGTCTCGTCGTGCAGCGAATCGCGCGCTTCGGCAACGGCTGCAGCATCGACTGCGAAAGCCCTGCATTCGGCAGATCTGTCGTGTGAACGTCTGCTCATACGTTCATATAATGGAGGCGAGCTTCGGCTCCGTCAAGAGCGAGGGCGCACCTTGCCGGGAACCGACGCAGGCCAGACCGTCGCAGAGCGGCGCTACGGAGGCGGGCGATCCGGAGAGGGTCCGATCCGCTCGCCGCTGTCGAGTCGGTCCATCGTCGCCATCTCGTCCGATGAGAGTACGAAGTCGAATACGTCGGCGTTCTCGGCGATCCGATCGGCGTGAACCGACTTTGGAATGGCAACTATCCCCCGCTGGAGAATCCACCTGAGTGTGACTTGTGCGGGGGTCTTGTCATGACGTGACGCGATCCCCTGTATCTCGGCGACGTCGTTCACTCTGCCACGCATAATCGGCGCCCATGCCTCGACAGCGATACTGTTTCGCACACAGAACGAAACGACTTCGGGTT
>JAOUET010000202.1 GCA_029858605.1 Coriobacteriia bacterium
GGGAGATCAAGGGGCCGTTCTTCGCGATCGTGGCTTGCGTGTTTCTCTCGGCAGCCATCCTAGCCTGGCTGTGGCGCGACTATCTGGTTCGTTCGGAGTAGGCACCCGCGTCCGGGAGCGCCGTCTAGATGGCCCGGGACATGCCTACCAAAGGTCGGCGACAGCCGGGATCGAGAGTCTTGGAACCAGCGATATGGCCCCTTGCTCGCATGCGGCGCGACACACGCCGCATCCCCAGCAGTCCCCCTGACGCAGCGCGACAGCTTCTTCCGAGTCGGTCACCTCGATCGCCCCGAACGGGCAGATCTCGACGCACGAGCCACACGAGGTGCACCTCTCTTCGGCCATGGTGGCGACATGCTCCCCTCGCCACATGATCTTCACGTCGTGCGCGACGGTGAGCTGCATGGCCATGCAGCCGCTCGGCAGGTCGCAGTTGCAGATCGCGCCGATGAACGGCGTGATGAACGTCCAGACCGAATGCATTAGCCCCTCTCGCTCGCACTGCCGCAGCAGCGTCATCGCTTCGTCGGCGGACATCGATTCGAGGCGCGAGATGTCCGGACCCATGTCGAACCCTTCGAAGGCGTCGGCGAGAGTGTCGTCCATCGGCACAGCGGTCACGGCCAGGCAATAGCCGCGCTCGGCCTTCCCGGCGTAGGTGCGGCAAACGCAAGGCAATCGCACGATCGACGTCGCGAAGTCAAAGATTCGCTCGCATTCCTCGATGGGCACTGGCTGGCCGAAGTGATGCCCCTGCATGCGTTTGGTGATTCGGCCCTTCACCGCCCGCTCGACGTTATCGGGGGCGCGCTCGAGGACTTCGACACCTGTCAGCAGTCGCGCGCGGTTGCCGTCGAAGTTCCGCACGAAGTCGATGACGTACCCGCGTCGCTCGAGGTCGCGCGAAAGATCGAACGCGTAGTTCTCGGCTTGCAGGTACCACGCCTTGCCGTCGCCGTGCTGCACGCAGAACTGGCACATGCCCGAGTCTCCGGAGGTGGGGGCCGGTCCCAGACATCGTACAACGGTTGCCGATGCGCGTCGCCGCATTTGGCGGTATCATCGGCGTCGACAATCGAAAAGCAAGCGTCGCCCGGTGTCCGCCTAGGACCTTCGCGTGAGAAAGCGCGGTAGGCCGAAGCGGGAGAATAGGGAAGCCGGTGAGAATCCGGCACGGACCCGCCACTGTGAAGCGGGGCGCGCGTCGACAACTTCGTTCGACGAGGCACCCCGAAGTCAGGAGACCTGCCGGGTGATGGCGATGCGGCCTTCGAGGTGCGAGGCTTGATCGCGACGCCACAGGCGTCGGACGTCAAGACCACTCGAAGACCCGCTCCTCCCAAGGACGGGTCTTTGGCGTTTCTCAAGGCCGCAGAGCAAAGACCCGGGAGGGGGATCTGGATGCGTTGTAGCAAGAAGAGAGTCACGCTGGCGTTCATCGCGTTCCTGCTCGTGCTCGCAGTCGCGGTCGTCGGCTGTACGGGCACGGAGTCGAACTCGGACGCCGCGGATGAAACCAAGTCGCCTCAAGCGACATATCCGGTGACAGTCACTGACGATGCCGGCCGCGACGTCACGATCGCCGAGGAGCCTGAGCGCATCGTTTCGCTCGCGCCGGCGAACACCGAGATCGTGGCAGCGCTCGGTCTGCTCGACCGCCTGGTGGGCGTCACTACGTTCTGCGACTATCCGCCCGAGGTGGTCGACTTGCCGAAGGTGGGCGACTTCGTCGCGCCGAACATCGAGGCTATCGCCGCCTCGGAGCCGGACCTGATACTTGCCACCACAGGCGTGCAAGCAGAGACGATCGCGCAGCTCGAACAGCTCGGCGCGGCAGTCATCGCAATCGATCCGCAGACGATAGATGCCCTGTACACCTCCATCGAGACCGTCGGAGTCGCCGCCGGGAAACCCGCCGAGGCACAGACCCTCGTCGACGCTATGAAGGCGGACCTCGAAGAGGTCGCTTCGGCAGTCTCAGGCCAAGAGCAAGTGACGTGCTTCCTCGAGATCGCACAGGACCCGCTGTTCACTGCCGGACCGGGTACGCTGCTCAGCGATGTCATCACCGCCGCCGGCGGACAGAACGTCGTGGGTGAGGAAGGCTACGTCGGCTACTCGCTCGAGCAGCTGCTGATCGACGACCCCGACGTCTATCTGGCAACGAAGGGCTCGATGAGCGATCCGTCGGTCATCGAGAGCAGGGCGGGCTACGATGCGCTTGCCGCGGTCAAGGGCGGGCGCGTGTATGTGCTCGACGACAACCTCGTGAGCCGTCCCGGCCCGCGTGTCGTCGAGGGGGTTCGGCGGGTCGCCGAGGCCCTCTACCCTGACGCGTTCTAGGACGCGATAGCTTTGTCGATACGGCCCCGGACAGCAGCAGCCGTCGCCGTGCTGGCGTGCGCACTCGTGCTCGCACTGGTCGCCGGCGTTGCCTTCGGGGCCGTATCGATAGCTCCCGCCCAGATCGTCTCGGCGATAGGAAGGGCGATCTCGGGCGCTGCTCGCTCCCCTGCAGACGCGGTCATCGTGGACATCCGACTGCCGAGAGTACTGCTGGCCGCGCTCGTGGGCGCGTGCCTGGCAACCGCGGGAGTGCTCTACCAGGCGCTGTTCCGCAACCCGCTTGCGGACCCATACATCCTCGGGGTGTCGAGTGGGGCGGGCCTGGGAGCCATCCTGGTGCTCGTCGCGACGTCGGCGTCGACGGCGCTTCGGTTTGGCGCGGTGCCTGCGGGAGCGTTCGTCGGCGCGTTGCTCACGATCGCGCTCGTCGTCCGTCTGGCATCGCTTGGAGGCCGTCTCGATACCGCGTCACTGCTTCTCGCCGGAGTGGCTCTGTCCTACACGCTTGCGGCACTCACGTCGTTCGTGATGGTCTTCGCCCGCGAGTCGATGGCGGCGGTCGTGTTCTGGATGATGGGAGGGCTCACTTCGGCCTCTTGGCCATACGTCATGGCCGTCGCGCCCATGTTCGTGCTCGGCGCGCTGGTGCCTCTCGCCAACACTCGGGCGCTCAACCTGATGCTGCTCGGCGACGACCGTGCGGGAGAGCTCGGCCTGCCCGTCGAGAGATTCAAGGTCCTGATGCTTGCGACGGGTAGCTTGTTGACAGCGGCTGCAGTCGCCGTGTCCGGGCTGATCGGCTTCGTCGGCCTGATGACGCCGCACATGGTGCGGCT
>JAOUET010000203.1 GCA_029858605.1 Coriobacteriia bacterium
TGGTCGATCTGACGGACGCCACCCGCCGCAAAGCGTTCGATGCTCAAGACTCGCACGAAGAGATGCTCGTCCCGGTCTTCAGAAACGGGGAGTGCGTCTACGAGTTGCCGGGGCTGGACGACGTTCGCGAGCGCGTACGTGCGAACCTGGCGGAGCTCGATTCGCGCATCACGCGGTTCCTGTACCCGCAAACGTATGCGGTCGGAGTCGAGAAGGGCCTGTACGAGCTGCGGCAGCGCCTGATCTACGAGGCGCGCGGCGTCGAGGGGGACGTGTGAGATGGACGCCTTGCTCCTGGTGGACATACAGAATGATTTCATGCCCACAGGTGCGCTGCCGGTGAGCGACGGCGATGCGGTCGTGCCGGTCGCGCACGCACTGATGCCGTCGTTCGAACTCATCGTCGCCACGCAGGACTGGCATCCGGCCGACCACGCGAGCTTCGCATCCAACCACCCCGGCACGCAGCCCGGCGATGTCGTCGATCTCGACGGGATAGACCAGGTGCTGTGGCCAGATCACTGCGTCCAGGACTCGCCGGGTGCGAGCTTCCATTCGGGAATGGATATCGGACCGGTAGGACATGTAGTGCGCAAGGGCACGGACCCGCGCATCGACTCCTACTCGGCATTCTTCGACAACCTGCACCTCAAGGAGACTGGGTTGGTCGACTTCCTTCGCGAGCAGGGTGTGTCTCGCGTCTACCTCGTCGGGCTCGCAACGGACTACTGCGTCAAGTTCACCGCGCTCGACGGCGTCCAGGCCGGGTTCGAAGTGGTCGTCGTAGCGGACGGCGTGCGTGCCGTGGACCTGTCGCCGGGTGACGGGGAGCGCGCCATAGAGGAAGCACGTTCGGCAGGTTGCACGATTGTCGTCAGCGCGGATGTGGCGGCGCGACGGAGAGGCTAGAAGAGGTCCCCGAGCCCTTCCATGGTCTCCTTGGCGTACTCCAGGTGCCAGTCGTCCAAGGAGAGGTACAGCGTCGGGTTGAAGACCACGCCCATCGCCTGGATGACGTCGATGATCTCCTGGAGCAGGTAGTCGCTCTCTATAAGATGGCCGACGAGTTCGGGGTTGATGAAGTCGCTAGTCACGGGCACCGGCGTCCAGAAGAACTTGTCGTCCCGGCGCTTGACGATCAGGTCGAGCACCAAGTTGCCGGCCGTCGTCACGACTACCTCGTAGCCGTCGGGCGTGGGCTTCTTGAACACCGCGAGGTCCTTGACCATCCCCGTGACGCGCATCAAGGTCCGCTCGTCGACCGCCATGGTGAATGGCGACGGGGGAAGGGACTTGATCACCTCGCGAAGGTTCACCGCGCGCACGAGGATCTTCTCGGGCACGCTCTTGACGAGAAGGTCGAGGGCGATGTTGGCCTCTACGACGGAGGTTGCGTTCAGGAGGACTTGGAAGAGGTACTTCGTATCCGGTGTGACGTGAGGCCGAAGAGCCTCGAGCGTCCTTGTGGTCGTCTGCACGGTCGATCCTCCGTCAAAGAACGAGACGCTACCGTCCATCTAACAGAATGGTCGGACGAACGGTCAGGTCGACTTAATATTTCCGACGAACGGTGTGGTCACGGTCGCAATGGTGACCGATCGCACAAGCTTCACTCGGGCACGATGCGCGTACCGGCATTTCTCGCTATCGCGCTCGCCAGTGACTCCGACCCGCAGATGAGAGCTTCGCGCCCGGTCTCCTCGACGAAGTGGGCGCACGCTGCGACTTTCGGAGCGACGGTCCCTTCACCGAACATACCACGACGAAGCAACTTCCTTGCCTCGCGCGTCGTGAGTCGCTCGATGAGCGTGGCGGTGGCCGTGCCGAAGTCTCGGTAGATCCCGTCGGCCTCCATCAGGACCGCGAACATGTCGGCGTCGAGGTCTAGCGCAAGGAGCGCCCCCGCCCAGTCTTTGTCGACGACGGCGTCCACACCCGACAGCGTCCCGTCGCGGGCTTCGACGACGGGTATGCCTCCGCCGCCCGCAGCGATCACTACCCAAGAGAGCGACACGAGCGCACGTACGGCGGCACCCTCTACGATGCGAACAGGAAGCGGGGACGGCACGACTCGCCGCCAGCCCTTGCCGATCTCTTCGGCAAAAGCCCAGCCGTGTTCCGACGAGAGGATGTCCGCCTCCGCACGGTCGACGTAGGGACCGATGGGCTTGGTGGGGTGGGAGAAGGCGGGATCCTCGGGATCCACCACGGTCTGAGTGACGAGTGTGATGACCTGTCGATCGATGCCGCGTCGCACGAGCTCGTTGTGGAGAGCCTGTTGCAGGAGGTAACCCACGCCTCCTTCGGAGTCCGCGTTCGCTATGTAGAGCGGCATCGGTGGAATCGAGAGGCGTGCCGCCTCCCCGCGCATCACGATGTTTCCAACAACGGGACCGTTCCCGTGGGTGATGACGATGTCGCCTCCGCCCTCGAGCAAGTCCGCGAGGGCACGCATCGCCTCTTTTGCGTGAGTGGACTGCTGTTCGATCGTGCCCTTCTCGCCCGCGCGGAGAATCGCGTTGCCGCCCAGTGCAACGACGATGGTCAAACCTTCATCGCGGCCGGTCATCTCTCAGACCCCCGAAGCGAATCCGCGCGTGGCAAGGAACTCGTCGAGGACGTCTGCAAGCGTGGGGCTCCCGGCGTTCTCTATCGCGTAGGTGACCCGGACAATGGGCTTTTCGATATGCAGGATGCGAGACAGGTCCACCGGGGTACCGGTGATGACGATGTCGCACGATGTTGCTGCGATGGTCGCCTCCAGGTCGGCGAGTTGCTGTTTCGAGTAGCCGATCGCGGGGAGCACTTCGGTCAAGTGAGGGTTCTCTTCGAACGCCTTGCGGATCGTTCCGACCGCTTTCGGCCGAGGATCGACGATCTCGGCGGCCCCGTATGTGCGTGCGGCGAGGGCGCCTGCCCCGTAGGCCATGCCGCCGTGCGTGACGGTCGGACCGTCCTCGATCACCAGCGCGCGCTTCCCGGCGATCTCGTCGGGGTTGCGGACGGATATCGCCGATGATGTCAGCACGATCGTTGCATCAGGGTTGTAGCGCTTGGCTGTCTCCAGGAGCTCGTCGACGGCTTCGGCACACGCGGTATCGACCTTGTTGAGCACCAGCACGTCGGCCCGCATGAAGTTGGCCTCGCCGGGATGGAACCTGCGCTCGTGACCAGGGCGG